>CAZQFZ010000012.1:0-39394 GCA_964592635.1 uncultured Rhizobium sp. | reverse complement strand
TTCCCGGGCTAAAATTCTTAATCAGCAATTTTACACCTTGCCAACAATAAATATCAATGAATACAAACAGGAGAAAAATAAATGAGAATCCGATAATCTTACTTTTGAACATAATGCTTACTGTCTTTTTGCCTTTATTATTAGAGTACAATTCCCTGATTGTAACATGTTTATATACTCAATTGAGTTCGTATTGTTTTTCGACTTTTTCACCTCCAAATCCTGAGAAGTGAAGAAATTCTGACTGCCACTACCCTTTCCCCCAACAGACAAAAATATACTTACGCCAAATCGAGCCAATTTCTGATTGATTTCGGTTTCTGAGCCATTCAAAGCAATAAAAAACCACTCTTCATCGAAATACTTCCGCTTGATAATCATGGCATCAGCGCTCGATTCTTCCACCACACAATCACCAAAAGTCAATGCCATCGACGACGTTCTCATCTTAGTTAATCCGCTAATGATTTTCTTGTTTTGTGTTTCTTGGGATGTTAATTCGGATTTTCCTTGCACCTGATTGTCAAATCTCATATCCCTGCGACTATCGGGGTCATTGGCACCTGGCATGCCAATCTCATCACCATAATAAATCACCGGAACTCCAGGAATAAAATTCATAAATGCTGCTAGATTCTGTAATTTCTTGTACGCCTCATCCGAAGTTACCTGAATGTTTTTATCCCAGCCCACTTGTTTGGTATTGTCATTCTCAGCTATTGAGCCATCTGCCAATGAAATAAATCGAGGTCGATCCTGATTACCGGTGATGTTACCCATACAGTGATGGCTTCCGTACCAACGTTTACTTTCCAACAAGGTTTCAGCTAGTGGTGTGAAATTTCCTTTATCAGACTTAAATGCTGCAACCGCTGCATCATACAAATTAAAATCAAACTGTGCATCCAGTAATTGTGGTCCTACGTAAGATGCAATCAACTCAGGACTTCCGTACGTTTCACCAATTTGATAAATGCTTCTGCCAGTTTTAGCATTTTCTTTTTTCACCTTTTCAGTCAATGCCAACCAGAATTCGTTGGGGATGTGTTTCGTAGCATCGTGTCTGAAACCATCAATGTCGTAATTTCTTAACCAATACAAAGCAGAATCACTCATGGCGTCCACCACTTCCGGCTTTGAAAAATCAAACGTGGGAAGGAAATCATCAAACCAGGTTGTTAATCGATGTTCATCCCACTTCTCCGTATTTTTTGAACCATCGGGCAAATACAATGAAGTGAACCAATCCGGATGTTTCTGATACAACGGATGATTTTGATGAACATGATGCGCCACATAATCCATCAATACCCGAATATTGTTTTTGTGCGCCAAATCAATGAATTCTTTTAGTTCCTCCTTTGTACAAAATCTCGGATCCGTTTGAGTGGATGAAATTGGCCAGTATCCGTGGTAACCACTGAACTTGGTTCTTGGTTTATTCCATTGTCCCCAAGCATCAGAGGGATTCAAAACTACCGGCGAAATCCAAATGGTGTTTATTCCTAATTTTTTGAAATACCCTTCTTCTATTTTTTGGGACAAACCTTTAATATCGCCACCATGATAATCTGCTCGTTCCAATACCGAATCCAACTTAACCTTGGGATTGTTTAATGGATTTCCATCATAAAAACGGTCTATCATCGGATTGTAAATCACCATTGTTTTCGGATCCATCAAATTGTAATGATCCATTGTGTTTTTTTCAATATTTCCATCCTTGATTGGCACCAGCACGTCATCACTTTTGGTTTTATCGTTGTACACAAAGGCAATTAAATCTCCAGTTGCAGCCAAGAACTCAGAAGTATCCAAAACACCAAACATATTGAAACGATCCAGCTCAACTACCAGTACTGCATGCCTGTTTTCTGCTGCCGAACACCATTGAAAACGAATATCTTTGTTTTTCTTTTTGAATTCGCTCAGTGCAGATCCTGTTAGAATATAACTATTTTGAGCTCTTCCTCTGAATTCTGCATACGATTTCAAAGATTCTGGTGAACTGTACTCGATTTCACAAACTACTTTATTCAATTGCGAAACTTCCAAAACCTTCCTAACGGGTAAACTGGATATATTTTTGCCATTTCTGGAGAGGATTATTTTTCCTTTTTTATTATCAACCCACTGACTTTCATAATATAGTGTTTGAATTTTAACGTCTTCAACTACATTTCGTATTACCGAATTGAATCCACCCATTCCATTACTCACGCTGTCCGGATTCTGAGGATCACGCATTTCTTTACCGTCAACCACTAACACATATTGATGTATTCCACGACCCAAATCCCAAGTTCCTGTCCATTCCATTGTTAGTTTGCCTCCAACCGCTCCGCTTGTATTTGCAGAATTGCCTACGGCCAACGGATTTAATTCGGACTTTTTCAATTCAAATGATGCTGCATTCCAATTGTTAAACGTCCCTTTAATCTTTACAGACTGATATCTTCCCTCAGGATCCGCAAACCGAAAAACGTACTTCAATTTGGAATTAGAAACCACCACCGGACGGCCTTGTGGGTTTTCTACTTTCGAGTAAACCGGATTCCATTGCGCCTCAACATCCAAGTATCCATTTGAAAGTAAAAAAGCAAAAAAGAAATATCTGTACTTCTTCATAAATGATAAATAATATTTTTTATGTTGTTTGGGTTAAGTGAACCTTGATTGTATTGGGTAAATTAAACTCTTAACGTTGCATCATTTTAAATACAAGAACACCACCATCCAGCATGTAAACCCGTATAATTTCAACAGGTTGAATCATTTCTAATTTATCGAATTGAGCTTCAGTTGCCCTTAAGCATCTTCCCGAAAAATCATACTGTTCAATGCGATGTATCTGTGTTAAATCCAAACCACGAATCAATATATTCCTATTTTCATCGCAAAATAGCAATGGAGGTTTTCTATTCAATTCGCTCACATCGTTGCTGCGTTTTGTTACATTAAATCGAGCATAAACAGGATAATGGTCGCTAGTGGAGTTTCCATAATTACTGATCCATGAACTAGGATTAATGACAAAAACGGAGTCTTTTACCACTTTCGATTTCAATGCCGGCAAGGCAACAATATGATCAATCATCTCTGAATAACTCACAGTGGATTTTTGTTTGGTTTGCGACAATGGCAACGTGGCAACTAAAAACTGCGAGTCTTTTGACCAGTTCGCGAATGGAGTACCGTAACCGCTCAAAATGCTCACGTCAAAATCATCGTTCCAATCGCCGATAATCAAACCCGGCTTATTGTTGCCTAACTTTTGAACGTAGGATTTCAAAACCATACTGGCGCTATATCGTCGGTTATATGCTTCGGTTTTTTGGGATGTAGAACCAGTATTGGCCTTTAAATGCAATACCCAAACTCTCAAAGTATCGAAATCGTATTGATTATTCAACGGAATCAATCCCACTTCAAGGGGCAAACGACCGCTTGCAAAATCGTAGCTATAATCCGACAAAATATGTTTACTGTAGGCCAATCTAAATTCGGATTTTTTAAAAAGAACAGCCGTTTTTTGGGTTTGATCCCATGTGGAAATGCTGCCCGAATATTGGGGACATTTATCCAACAGCTCAGACCATGCGGCAGCCGAACTAATTTCACATAAGCCCACTACATCCAATTTTAATCCATTCAACAATTGGGTTACATTGGCCATTTGGGTAGATTCATTGGTTGGGCCATTGCTTGAACTCCCCAACCATTCTACATTCCAAGTAGCCACATCCAATCGATCGCTAGCGTCCAAATTGGGAATCTGCGCGGAAGCCATCCCCCAAAAACCTAAAAAAATTAATACTTTTAATAATAATCTCATGCCCCTTTTTATAATTCTGTTCGTTTATCGTATCCCCAATTGAGTTTGTTTCGGAGCGTATTTAAGAAATTTTCATTGTTCATTCGAATGATATTCAAGCAAAAATCCGCCTTTTTTATGGCCATTTTAACATCATTCGTGATACTCTGACTTCGAGAATCCAATGATGCCAAATAGCTACTTGCTCTACCTTCAATTTCAAACGAAATTACCACATCGTCACTTATCACAATCGGACGGACATTCAAATTATGAGGTGCAATTGGAGTAATTACAAAGGAATCGGATTTAGGGGAAATGATGGGTCCCCCACAACTCAAAGAATAACCGGTTGAACCCGTGGGTGTTGAAACTATTAATCCATCGCTCCAATAACTATTCAGAAACTCGCCATTCAAATAGGTATGCACAACGATCATGCTAGAAGTTTCTTTTTTATGAATCACAAAATCGTTTAGTGCATAGTTAAAATCAAATACATCGGAACTGGTTTCCAAATTCAAAATAGAACGGGCCTCTAAAAAATACTGTCCCACTTCAATTGCCACAATAGCTTCTTCAATTTCCGAAGAATTAATTCCTGCGAGAAAACCCAATCGACCTGTATTGATGGCCAAAACGGGAATGCCACTATCTCTCACAATGGATACTGTTTCTAAAATGGTTCCATCCCCCCCAACAGAACACAAAAAATCAATATTCTGATCGTCTTTTGTAAAAAAATCGAACACACGAGGATTAATCCCTTCAAGATTCATGTGAATAAAGTCTTCCAACGACGGAGTGCAATAAATATCATGCCCTCGGCGCTTAAGCACCTCGAGCAACTCGGTCATCGCTTGCCGATGCTTCGGATCAATCAATGATTTTGCAAAAACTCCAGCTTTCATTTAGAATATATAACAAAGTTAAAGCTAAATGGATGTTTTTCATCTTTGGGATGAAATTCCCTGAAAATCTCCTTCCAGTTAGAGTCCCATTCAGGAAAAAAAACATCGGCATTCTCAAACTCTCCATCCACCAAAGTCAGAACCATTTTGTTGGCAAACTCTATGGATTGTTTGTAAATCTGAGCTCCTCCGATTATCATCGTTTCTTCACCAAACTCTGATGCCAATTTCAATGCTTCCTCCCAATTATGGGCTTTCACAAAACCTTCAATCACAGGTTTCTCACTTCTGCTAAGTACAATATTGAGTCGATTCTTCAATGGCTTACCCAAACTATCCATGGTATTTCTACCCATAATCACCGCCTTGTTCTTAGTTTGCTGAATAAACCATTTGAAATCATCGGGCAAATGCCAAATCAATGCATTTTCTGCACCCAACTCCCTATTATTGCCAATAGCAGCTATGAGCGTAATGTTTCTCTTGGTTTCCATTATTTTACTTTTCTTCGTGATACTCCATTTCCGTATTGATTTCCCAAATACTCTTCTTTTGTACCGAACCAAACAATATACTTTCTACTGTTCTAAATGCAGTTAACATGCTGTGATCTTGATTGTTGTAACGATGCATACCATTTCTACCAATCGGGTACAAATTCGAAATGCCATCAATAAACTCAGTAATTTCATCAAACCGATTGTAACTGCCAAAATACGCCGGATATGTTTTTGGAACCTTTAACGATGTGCCATCCAAAATATCTTGCCGTTCCACCAAATCCAACTGTATCAATTCACTCATCGCGAATTCCACCATCTCTTCATCGGTTTTTAACCATAAATCATCGTTTTGTTGACAAAAATACTCCAAACCAATCCAATAATGTTCTGCATTTTTTACCAATTTCGGACTCCAATTATTGAAAATCTGCAAACGACCCACACGAACATCCGATTCTTGAATATATATCCAATTATCTTTCAACTCTGCTTGATTCTTAAACTTCCGGATCAACAAACCTACCGTGATAAAATCCCTATAAATCAACCCTTTAGAAACTTCTTTTACACTCTCTGGAACAACAATTCCCTCCATTCCATCAATTAATTGTTGAATGGGCATACTGCTGAGCAAGTAATCAATATCTGTTATTCGTTGTTGCTCCCCAAGTTGGTTTAAGTACTCAATTTCTCGAACTTGTGAACCCTCCAGTTTCACCGAATTTACCCTTGCTCCCAAATAAATACAACCTCCCGACTCTCTTATTTTTTTCCCAACTAACTCCCACATTTGTCCTGGTCCGAATTCTGGATAAAGGAACTTCTCAATCAAACTTGTTTCAATGTTTTTTTGAGAAACATCTCCAGACTTATTCTTGAACAACGCATGCTTTATAGCTTCTGTAATACTTAGTCCCTTTATGCGCTGAGCTCCCCATTCGGCAGATATTTCACTACACTTAACTCCCCAAACTTTTTCGGTGTACGACTGGAAAAATGTCCGATAAAGTTCCTTTCCAAAACGATTGATGAAAAATTCTTCTAAGTTATTTTCGGGTTTTATCGGAAATATTCGTGCCTGACAGTACGACATTCCCACCCGGATTACGCGCACCACTCCCAAGTTCTTTAATGTTTGCCAACTTAAGCTTATCGGATATTTGAAAAACTTCCTCAGATAAAATATTCGCGACAATCGACTTCTAACCAACATTTTACCTTCAACAACATCGCTGGAATTGCCCTCTACAACTCCAATTGCATTACCTTCCGAAACTCCATTAGAATTACCTTCTACAACTTCGTTAGAATTGCCCTCTACAACTCCAATTGCATTACCTTCCGAAACTCCATTAGAATTACCTTCTACGACCTGCAATTCCGGCCTAACACCGGTCTTTGCCCACTCTATTTCACGTGATTTACCTTGATAGTTGATGGTAATTTTTTCTGTTTTTTCGGGGGATGCCAAATCTGCCTGAATCTCAATCGGCATGAGATCTAACCACCATTGCATCACTTCATCGCTTTTTGAAAAAAAACGATGTCCGCCAATATCCATCCGGTTGCCCTTGTAATTGTGCGTTCTAGATAATCCTCCCAATTGTTGTTCAGATTCCAATATAATAATTTCCAAATCAAACGGTATTTCCGTTGATTTCTGCAAAAAAGAAAGTCCCGCTGTTAACCCAGCAGGACCACCACCAATGATAACAATTTTCTTACACGGATTTTTCACAAATTTGACCTCCCAAAGTTAATAAATATCGTGTTTCATTCACCAATTTATTTTAAGCAGTAACCCCAACCGAATTTCTTCGATATCCCATTCCTTAAATTAGTTTCTCCCCACATCTTCAATGCACCGTATTTGCCAATGAATGGCCTTGGTTTACAACACATCTACGATTTATTCTTGAATTTCTAGTTATCTTTGCAGAATGAGTCGAATTGTAGCCATTGTAGGAAGACCCAACGTAGGAAAAAGTACCCTGTTTAACCGACTTACCGGTGAACGAAAAGCCATCGTGGATGACTTCAGTGGTGTAACTAGAGACCGTCATTACGGCAGAAGTGATTGGAACGGAGTAGAATTTACTGTTATCGATACCGGAGGATTCGTTCCTGATAGCACAGATTTGTTTGAAACTGCCATACGAGAACAAGTTCATATTGCCATAGAAGAAGCAGCCGTTCTGATTTTTATGGTAGATGTTCAGTCCGACATACATCCCCTAGATGAAGAATTCGCTAAATTGTTGCACCGGAATAAAAAACCCGTCGTATTGTGCGTAAATAAAGTAGATAACGAGAAATTACGACTCGAAGCACCCGCATTTTACGCTTTGGGGTTCGATACCATTTTCGAAGTTTCTGCTACCAATGGTTCTGGAACAGGAGAGTTATTGGATGAAGTGGTAAAACACCTCGAAAGTGAAAAAGAAGCAGCGCCACAAGCCGAATATTTAGATTTGCCCAGAATTGCTATTGTTGGTCGACCTAACGTAGGAAAAAGCAGTTTAATCAATGCGCTACTCGGGCAAGATCGCAACATCGTTACCAACATAGCCGGAACAACCAGAGATTCCATCGACACCCTCTACAAAGCCTACGGAAAAGAAATAGTACTTATTGATACGGCGGGTGTTAGGAAGAAAAGTCGGGTACACGAAAACATCGAATTTTACTCAGTAATGCGTTCTTTAAGAGCACTTGAAAATGCCGATGTGGTGGTGCTTGTTTTAGATGCCACTTTGGGAATTGAAGCTCAAGATTTGAATCTTTTTTGGATGGCGCATCGCTTGGGAAAAGGCGTTATGATTCTTGTAAATAAATGGGATCTCATAGAAAAAGAATCCAACACTCACCTGGAATATACTAAAATGATTAAAGAACGAATCGCCCCATTCGTAGATGTTCCTATCATGTATATTTCGGCATTGGAAAAACAACGGATTTTTCAATCCTTGGAAACCATGTTGCAAGTATATGAAAATTTGAGCACCAAAATAACTACTCACAAATTGAACGAATACTTGCTCAATGTTATCGAAAATTACCCTCCACCAAGCAAAAAAGGAAAATTTGTAAAAATTAAGTTCGTAACTCAATTGCCTTCAAAACGCGTAGCATTCGCATTGTTCTGCAACCTGCCCCAGTATGTAGCCGAATCCTATACCCGCTTCCTTGAAAATAAACTTCGAGAAGAATACTCTCTAACTGGAGTACCTATCAGTATTTTCTACAGAAAGAAATAAATGGATTATGAATTTACCCGACACTACCGGACCATCTGAATTCAATGGGATTGCAGATGCATCTTCATCCCCCAAAAAAACAGAATCCCCAGAAATCCACAAAAAGAAAGTGGATATCCGAGATTTGTCAATGGCCGAACTCCATCAGCATTTTTTGGAAATAAACCAACCTGCGTTTCGGGCAAAACAAGTTTGGCAATGGTTGTGGCAAAAAGGTGTGCAATCGTTCGATGAAATGCAAAATCTACCCAAAAGCCTCAGAGATATTTTAAAAGAACAATTCACCTTTCATACCACTTCCATTGAATTAGCGCAATATTCGTCTGATGGTACTATTAAAGTAGTGTTTAAACTACATGATGGCAATCGAGTTGAGGGTGTGCTAATACCTACATCAAAAAGAACTACTGCCTGTGTTAGCAGCCAAGTCGGTTGTTCGCTTGATTGTAAATTTTGCGCAACCGGTTACCTTAAACGCGAACGAAATCTAACTGCCGCAGAAATCTACGACCAAGTGGTTCTAATTAATCAATTGGCCCAAGAGCACCGAGGAAAAAAACTCGATAATATTGTGTATATGGGTATGGGAGAACCACTATTAAATTACCAACAAGTGGTAAAAAGCGTTCATGTAATTACATCACCCGAAGGTTTGGGAATGAGCCCGAATAGGATCACCATTTCAACAGCTGGTATTGCAAAAATGATTCAAAAACTGGCTGATGATGGTTTGAAAACCAACCTAGCCCTGAGTTTGCATGCTGCCGATAACCAATCTAGAAGCGCAATCATGCCAATCAACGAAAGCAATCCATTGGAATTACTGGCAGAAAGCCTGAATTATTGGTATGAAAAAACAGGGGTACGGCCAACTCTCGAATACACAGTAATTGCCGGTGTAAACGATTCACTTGTGGATGAAAAAAACCTCGCAAAATTTGCCCGAAAATTCCCGTCTAAAATCAACCTCATCGAATACAACCCCATTAGTACCGCCAACTACAAACCTACCAGTCGCTTAGACTCCTTTGCAAGCGGTTTATCTAACGAAAAACTCATTGTGAATGTGCGCAGAAGTCGCGGGAAAGATATTGATGCAGCCTGTGGTCAACTTGCGTTGAAATCACGGTGATGCGCCTCTTCGTATAGTCGCTCTTTGGGAAGAGACTTAAAATACTCCCAAGTGATTCTTAATCCCTCTTCTCTGCTCACCTTTGGCTCCCAACCCAAAATACTACGTGCCTTATCAATATTGGGCTGACGCTGCTTTGGATCATCTACTGGAAGGGGTTGATAAATCACTTTTTGATTTGTTCCTGTCAATTTTATAATTTCTTCCGCAAATTGTGCAATGGTAATTTCCATTGGATTACCCACATTCACTGGATCCGGACAATCACTCATCAACAAACGATATATACCCTCTACCAAATCATCCACATAACAGAAACTTCTGGTTTGACTACCATCCCCAAAAACAGTTAAATCCTCACCTCTTAAAGCTTGCCCCATGAATGCAGGCAACACTCTACCGTCGTTGAGACGCATTCTTGGACCATAGGTATTGAATATCCTCACAATTCGTGTTTCCAATCCGTGATACGTATGATATGCCATAGTCATGGCTTCCTGAAAGCGTTTTGCTTCGTCGTAAACGCCTCTTGGTCCCACTGGGTTCACATTTCCCCAATATTCCTCTGTTTGGGGATGCACAGTCGGGTCGCCATACACTTCGCTGGTACTGGCCACAAGTATTCGGGCCTTTTTTGCCATGGCCAAACCCAATAAGTTGTGCGTTCCCAAAGACCCCACCTTCAATGTTTGAATAGGAATTTTTAAATAATCAATGGGACTTGCAGGGGAAGCAAAATGAAGGATGTATTTTAAATCTCCCGAAACATGTACGAACTTACTCACATCGTGGTGGTAAAATTCAAATTCTGCTAATCCAAAAAGGTGTTCTATATTCCGTAAATCACCGGTAATCAAATTATCCATGCCAATAACATGGTATCCTTCTTTGATAAATCGATCACACAAGTGCGATCCCAAAAAACCGGCGGCTCCGGTAATTAAAATACGTTCTTTTCTCATTTAATATCAGATCTACCTATACTGTAATAAGCGAAATTTTGATTTCTCATAGTAGTTAACTCGTAAAGATTTCTACCATCAAAAATCACGTGGTTCTTGAGCAATGATTTCAACCTACTAAAATCCGGTGTTCTAAACTCCGGCCATTCCGTTGCAATAACCAAAAAATCGGCACCATCTACTGCTAAATAAGGAGAATTGCAATATTCTATCTGAGTGGTAATGCTGTTCTTTACATTGATCATCGCCTCCGGATCGTACACTCGAATGTGTGCACCTCGCGACTTCAATTCATCGATCATTTCCAATGCAGGTGCTTCTCTTATATCGTCGGTATTGGGTTTAAATGCCAATCCCCAAAGTGCTACTGTTTTGCCTTCTATCGATCCAAAATGGGCATCTATTTTGGGTAAAAGGGCCTTTTTTTGAGCAGCATTCACATCTTCAACCGCTTTCAAAATTTTGAAATCGTAATTCACCTCTGAAGCACTGTAAACCAATGCCTTTACGTCCTTAGGGAAGCAACTTCCGCCGTAACCTATACCTGGAAATAAAAAACGCTTTCCGATTCGGTCATCGCTACCCACACCTTTGCGCACCATATCCACATCGGCACCCATCAACTCACACAAACGTGCAATTTCGTTCATGAAAGAAATTTTGGTGGCCAAAAAACTGTTGGCGGCATATTTAGTCAATTCCGCGCTTCGAGTATCCATGTGCATTACTGGATTTCCTTGTCGTACATATGGCGCATACAATTCATCCATAATTTCAAATGCTCTATCAGATTCAGCACCAATAACCACACGATCGGGTTTCATAAAATCATCAACCGCCACACCTTCGCGTAAAAATTCCGGATTTGAAACCACGTCAAAATCTCCCTTGAAATTTTGAGCTATTGCTGCTTTCACTTTATCGGCTGTGCCCACAGGAACAGTACTCTTATCAACAATCACTTTATAATCGGTCATGATTTTACCCAAATGATCTGCTACACCCAACACATAACGCAAATCTGCCGAACCATCCTCACCTGGAGGGGTGGGTAAAGCCAAGAAAATAACCAAACTATCTTTAATGGCTTCTTCAATCTTCGTGGTGAAAGTCAAACGCCCTTCTTTAAGGTTTCTTTTGAATAGTATTTCTAAGCCCGGTTCGAATATGGTAATCTGACCGTTGCTGAGTCGATCCACTTTGGATTGATCTATATCTACACAAATAACCTCATTCCCTGTTTCAGCAAAACAGGTTCCACTTACCAAACCAACATAGCCGGTTCCTATAACTGCAATTTTCATAACTTACTTTTTTGAATAAAAAATTCTTGAACGGTATTTATAATGTAATCTTGTGATTCTGGGGTTAATTCGGGACAAATAGGCAAACTAACTACTTCATTGCAAATCCTTTCACTAATCGGAATTGTAACAAGCCGTGAATACGCTTTTTGTTGGTGCAAAGGTAATGGATAATACACCATACTTGAAATACCTTTCGATGTTAAATAATCTCTAAATTCATCTCTGAGATTCTGATTGCCTTCAGAATAATTTTTTTCATACTGTAATTGTGCATTTGATTGCATAGACAAACCATGTTTATCCAAAATACGCATTGTAAACTGATGAAAAATATGTGTTGAATATTCAGGAATAACTGGAAGTACCAACTGCCTTATATTCGAAAAAGATTCAATATAACGCTGAGCCAAAGATAATCGTCTTTGATTAAATTCCACCAAATAAGGCAATTTTACTCGTAAAATTTCAGCTTGAATCGTATCCAATCGGGAATTAATTCCTAAAAACTCATGGAAATACTTTTTAGATTGACCGTGATTGGCAATTTGTCTCACTTTTTGCGCCAATCCATCATGGTTGGTAAAAACTGCACCACCATCACCATAACAACCTAAATTTTTACTCGGAAAAAATGAAGTTGTACCCACATCTCCTAAGCAACCAGCAAATCCTTGCATATCGCAACTACTATATTCAGCACCAATAGCCTGAGCTGCATCTTCCACAACAAATAAATTATATTTTTTAGCCAGTTGCTGAATCTCATACATATCCGATACAGTCCCAAACAAATGTACTGCGGCAATAGCCCTGGTTTTTGGGGTTATTTTTGACTCAATAAGGCGAACATCAATACAATAATTTTGCTCATCCACATCCACAAACACGGGCACTAAATTCAACAGTAATAGCACCTCAGCAAGTGCAGCATAAGCAAATGCTGGAATAATCACCTCATCACCCACCTGTAATTCCAATGCCATGAAAGCCAACTGTAGAGCATCTGTGCCATTCCCTACTCCAATTACATGTTTTACGTTCAGAAAACTCTTTAATTCCTGCTCAAATAAAGTTACCGAAGGACCATGAATGAACTGACCCTTCTCCATGATGACCTGAATCCTCGGATCGATTTCCAATTTAAGTCTTTTGTACTGACTTTGTAAATCTACCATTTGAATATTTTTCATCACCAGTATTTGTTGTAAGTTTAACGCTGATTATATCCCTTAATTTTTATATCACTTGCGGCTGCTGAATTATGGCAAAACATTCAAGTTGATTTGTATAATTTATACCCTCTAATCTGAATTATTAATCTATTTTTTCGGGGGATGATTTTCCAAAATCAGCTGTGATTCATTCGTTAGCCATTTCGTTGACGCACTATTTCATAAACAAACATACCGGTAGCTACTGATACGTTTAGCGACTCCACTCCACCGGATGATTGCGGAATCCTAGCAATAATATCGCATTGTTTCAGTGTATCCGAACTCAAGCCCGTTTCCTCGTTGCCCATAACTAAGGCCACAGGACCTTGCAAATCGCATTCGTAAATCACATCTTGTGCTTTTTCAGTTGCACCGACAACTTTCAAACCACTGTTTTGTAAGTACTTCAATGAATGATACATAGAAGTAGTTCTGCAAACGGGTATTTTTAACAACGCTCCTGCAGATGTTTTAACCGCATCAGGTCCAATCGGGGCACTTCCCTTTTCAGGCACCAATATTCCATGTATTCCCAAACAAGATGCCGTACGAGCTATTGCGCCGAAATTACGTACATCGGTAATCCCGTCTAAAACAAGTATGAATGGATCCTCTCCGTTGGCAAAAGCATCCGCCACCACATTCTCCAGAGTTGCAAAATCTACCGAAGATAGTGATAGAATTACACCCTGATGATTGCCTCTAACTAATGAATTTAATTTAGCACTCGGAACTTGTTTCCACTGTATTCTTCGCTTCAATAACATGCTAATTATTTCAGCTAACTGACCTTGCAATAGCCCCTCTTGTAACCAAACTTTATCTATGGTTTTGCCTGATTCCAATGCCTCTATTACTGGATGTATTCCATAAATAAGCGTTTTATTCTTTTCTTTTATCATAATGAAAAAAAGGAGTTGCACTGCTATGCAACTCCTTTATTATTTTAATTCAACTTCCAATTAATATTTAACAAATGCAGCTGTTTTTCTTTTGTATTCAGCAGCCCAATCCGCTTGGCCTTTAGCCTGAACTGTATTCACGATTCGCTTAATCAAATCTTCTGAAACATAAATTTCGCGTTGAGCAAACATTCCACCCTCACCGCTCTCATCTATGGACTTAGAGAAGAACTTATGATATTGAATATTCTCGTTAATACTTTCATCTAAAATTTTCTTGGCTGCAGCCAAATCACCCAATGTCATTAAAGAAATACCATATTCCACCTTGAACTCTCTTCTTAGTGGCATCACTTTTTCAGGAATTTCCTTACGAATATGGCTCAACACTTCAATTCCTCTCTTTTTGAACATTTGCACCGAATCCTTGTAAAAATTGAAATAAGCTTCAGCATTAGCAAATCCAGCTTCGGGTGAAGGCGATTTTAACATCTCCGGATTTGAAGCAAACTGTTTTCTCATCTGTTCGATATAATTCGCTTTTTCGCCATAGAATGATGCCAAAAGCAATGCCATTTGTTGCAAATCCGCTGGAACATAAGCCGCTTTATCGTCTAAATAGAAGTTTTCCTTTTCCTTCATACCATAATAACGGAACTTATTTACCAAGTTATTGTAAAGCTTAAATTGTTCAATACGGTTTGGTTGACCACCTTGTGAACCACCATTTATTGGAACTAAACGGTAAACTAAACCTTCTAATTGCAAGTAATTATTCAAACCTGCAAAATCATATCCCGATACTGAAGTGAAATAAATAGGACGTTTCCAACCTTGTTTCGACATAGTAGCGATTAAGTCATAGATAACCAAATCACCTTTAGATAAATACTCTTGCCCAATGGAAAACTCCATTTTATCCACTATCAAATTCTCATACCCTTTTGCTACAACACCCGAATTGATTACGGCTTGTTTATCTACATTCACATAGACTTTAGAACCATCCCAGCTGATATTCTCGGTTACACCGCCATTTTTCTTTCTTAAATCTCTAATCTCTGAAATAATTGATTCTAGATTTCTGGTATTGGTAATTTTTCTATTTACGGGAATACCGTACTCAAAACTACCCGTTTGTAAATCTTCTTTTGTCAAAGTTAAAGGCAATGGAGTAGATTTATATACAGTATCTAGCAACACCGAACTATACCATTCAGTAGGTAATAAAGCCTGGTTGATTATGCGAACATCCGTACGTATTCCTTCCACGTTTTGAGCATACCACAGCGGATAAGTATCGTTATCACCATTACAGAATAATACAGCATTGGGTTCCAATTGCTCTAAGAAGTTTTTAGCCATATCGATGCCAATGTATCTACCTGAACGATCGTGATCATCCCAGTTTTCAGCACCCATGTTGATTGGAACCAAAACCAAACTTGCTAAAGCAGAAACCAAAGCAGCGGTTTTCCCTAAATACTTTTTCAAAATGTCGGCAAGTGATACCACACCTAATCCCACCCATATGCAGAAAATCTGGAAAGAACCAACTACCGCATAATCACGTTCACGGGGTTCATAGGGTGGCTGATTCGTGTAAACTACAATCAAAACACCTGTAAAAATGAACATCGTCATGATTAACCAGAACTCCTTGTTGCGTTTCCCAAACTGAAAAACAAGACCTAACATCCCTAAAATCAATGGCAAGAAATAATAAGCATTTCTAGCCTTTTGATTTTTATAGTAATCTGGCATCTCATTTACATCTCCAACCACAAATTTATCGACAAAAGGAATTCCTGAATACCAATTACCATCCAACCGCGTATTTCCTGATACTGCTTGTTGATCGTTAAAACGACCTACAAAATTCCACATGAAATATCGCAAATACATGTATCTAACCTGATAATTTAAGAAATAAGTCAAGTTATTACTGAAACTAGGAATCTGATAGTTTAACTGTTGCAAACGGTTCTCTTCCTCTGGTGTCAACTTCTTCTGTTGCTTCATGGAATTTAATTCGTCAATCTCATTTTGAATGTCTTGCATTCCACCATACGAACGGAAACCACGAGCATCATTAGGTTTGTTGCTTTTACCCATACGCGGAAAAATCGTATTAAAGTCTTCCACGATTCCATCTTGATCTAAATCTACTGGACCATAAACTGGTTCGTAAATATCTCCACCTTTCTCATACTTATCAGCACCTTTGAAATAACGCTGACCTTTAATAGTAAAATCGGTTTGAGGCGCATTGAAATAAGGACCATACCCCAAAGGTCTGTCACCGTATTGTTCACGAGTTATGTAACCATAAAATTTGTACGGATCTTCTGGATTGTTCATGTCGATGGAAGGATTCGCCATACTACGAATAATCACCATTGCGTAAGACGAATATCCAAAAATCACGAAACCTGTAGCCAAAACAATCACATTCAAATTGTGTTTGCCTTTGTCTTCAGTGTATTTCAGTAAATAAACAATACCTCCGTAAACCAAAACGATTGCTGCAATAGCACCAGCATAGAAAGGCATTCCAAAACTGTTTACGAACAAACGATCTAGATTTGCAAGCAACCAAGGAATACCAGGGTAAATCACTTTCATTACTATACCCAATGCCAATGCTGCAGCGCCCAATGCCAGAATAAGTCCTTTTTGAGTAACTGTGTATTTTTTGAAATAGTAAGCCAAACAAACGGTTGGAATCACCAATAAGTTCAACATGTGCGTTCCCAATGCAAGACCAATCATAAAGGCAATAAACACCAACCAACGATCTGCATATCGGTCATCGCTCATTTGATACCATTTCAATACTGCCCAAAATGTTAAGGAGGTAAAGAATGAACTCAAGGCATATACTTCCGCTTCAACAGCACTGAACCAAAATGAGTCGATAAACGTATTGGTCAATGCCGCCACAACACCCGCACCAAACACCAAAATCATCCTATTCTCTGAATCACTGTCCACCAGTTTATCCGCAAAATACACGGTTATCCAGTAAGTAAACATGACTGTACCTGCCGAAGCAACCGCAGATAACATGTTGATCCAAAATCCCACTGTTTCAGGACTACCTGCAAACAAAGAGAATAATCTACCAACCATCAAAAAGAACGGAGCTCCCGGAGGATGCACCACTTGTAATTTGTATGCGGCTGAAGCAAATTCTCCACAATCCCAAAGACTCACTGAGGGTTCTAAGGTTAACGTGTACACCACCAAGGCAACTAAAAACATCACCCATCCGATGATTACATTCATTCTAGTAAACGAGAACATTGTATATGTATAAATATTTTTTAAACTGTAAATTAAAGCGAAAATAAGGATAAATTCCTCATTTACTCAATTTATCAACACAAGCATTGATGCGATTTACCACTTCTTGGTTGCCCAACATGGATAAAATCTCGAAAATGGGCGGCCCCATTGCTTCTCCACTAACCGATACACGCAATGGCTGCAATACCTCACCGGATTTAATTCCGGTTTCATCGCAATACAATTTGAATTGATTTTCAAAATCTGTGGCAGATAAAGCATTGTTCATCACAAAATATGCTCCGAGCTTTTGTAATAATTCCGATGTATTCTCCTTCCATTTCTTTGCAACCACTTGTTCATCATACAAGGAGGGACGATTATAAAAGAAATGAGCTGCCGGCACTATTTGCTTCGCAAATTGAACCTTTTCCTTAAGAAGAGAAATAATTTTCAACGCATACTGCTGTTTTTCCTCCGTATCCAACATCCCGTATTTAGCTTCCCATTCTGACTTAATCATTTCCAAAACAACGGAATTTTCAAACTTATTCAGATACTGTTGATTGAACCAAAATGCTTTATTCACATCAAATTTTGCACCTGATTTACTCACTTTCTCCAATGAAAATGCTTGAATCAACTCGTCCATGCTAAACATTTCCTGGTTATCCGAAGGATGCCATCCCAATAATGCCAAAATATTTACCACCGCTTCTGGGAAGTATCCAGATTCCCGGTAACCAGAACTCATTTCATTGGTTTTTGGATCCATCCAATTCAACGGGAAAACGGGAAATCCCAAACGATCCCCATCGCGTTTACTCAATTTACCATTCCCTTCAGGTTTCAGCAACAACGGCAGATGCGCAAATTCAGGCATTACTTCTTCCCATCCCAAATAACGATAAAGCATTACGTGCAACGGGGCACTAGGCAACCACTCTTCACCGCGAATTACATGCGAAATCCCCATCAAATAGTCATCCACTACATTCGCCAAATGATAAGTAGGCATCCCATCGCCTTTTAATAATACTTTATCATCCATTTGACCCGTATTCACAACCACCCAACCACGGATTATATCATGAAAACGGACTTCTTCTTTGCGAGGCAATTTTATGCGAATTACATAATTATCCCCTCGTTCTAAACGCGCTTTAACTTCATCGGCTGGCAATGTTAATGAGTTTTTCATCGACATTCTGCTCACCGAATCATACGCAGGTTGCATTTTACTGGCTTCCAATCGCTTACGCATCTCCTCCAACTCATCCTCCGTATCAAATGCATAATATGCCAACCCTTTTTCAATTAGCCCTTCCGCATATTGACGGTACATGGGCTTTCTTTCACTCTGACGATAAGGGGCATGAGGTCCGCCTTGGTCTGGACCTTCTTGTATCTCTATTCCTACCCAAGCCAAACTCTCTTTAATGTATTGTTCAGCACCTGGAACAAATCGATTTTGATCGGTATCCTCTAACCGCAAAATCATGGTTCCATTGTGTTTCTTGGCGAACAAATAATTGTATAAAGCGGTTCTAACACCACCAATATGTAAAGGCCCTGTGGGACTAGGCGCAAAGCGCACTCTAACTTCTCTTGTCATTTTACTCTTTAATTTTTCGGGGGATGAGTTTGTGGTTCTTATTGAATTAAAAACACATATTCATCTCTTGTATTATTCTAATATCGGGGGATGAGTTTGCGGATTTCCTAAATGATAAACACACATTCATCCAGTTATTTATTCTAATTTCGGAGAGATATTTTTGCGGTTCAATAAATGTAATCCAACAACTCTCTCCTAGTTAAACTATTCGTTTACTTTTACTTTTCTCATTCCAATTATGAAAGCAACTCTTTCACGATTTTCGAAATAAGCTTTCCATCGGCTTGTCCACCCAATTGACCCATCGCTAAAGGCATTACCTTTCCCATTGCAGCAGGACCACTTACTCCCAAATCTGCAATAATCGTTTTGATTCTATCGGCTACTTCCTCTTCACTCATTTGAGCAGGAAGAAACTCTTCAATGTGTTTTAACTCAACGCGCTCAATAGAAGCTAAATCCTCTCTACCCTGTTGTTCATAGATATCTAATGAATCACGACGCTGTTTAGCCATCTTTTGTAATGCTTTTATACACATTTCATCCGTAACCTCAGACGCTCCTTCAGCAGTTTGAAGAAGTAAAAATGCACTTTTAATGCCTCGTAAAGCTCTTAATTTGTCAGCATCCTTGGCTTTCATAGCTGTCTTGATGCCTTCATTAACTTGATCTATGAGATTCATTCCGCAAAGATACACAGAATGTCAAGAAGGTACAACGCATTTAGTGCAAGTAAACCAACGGATTTTTGCATTTTCTGCAAAACGCAATTTCCATATTTATCAACGAAATAAAGTAACTAAGAATCCTACACTGTTGAATTCTCAAATACACTAAGAAATCATTAATCCGGCCAAAGCCAAATTCAATTTGCCATCAGCTATCAGCTCAGCAGCTACTTCCTCCACGTTTCGACCCACAATTAACGATTTAACCTCCGTCATTTCTTCATCTGTTGGCCATTCTGTTAAAGCAGAAAGTTGTCCTAACTGATTTGCTGTTAAAACATTGCTTTCCTTAGCTACTTGAGGTAGTGCGTCAAATCCAATGGTTTTTACCATAGGTTGAGCCAACTGAAACAAGGCATCTTTTCGTGAACTACTATACCAACTTCCCCCTAAACGACCCACTAAATCAATCTTGTGTTGATCAATTTTCCCCTCAACATTTAAAATATCCTCCGAAATATGCATTCTCAATACTTGACAAATAACAATATTTCCAGCTCCACCACCTTGACCCATCTCTTTTATTTCCAACACCTTGCACTCAATTTGTACGGGCGACTCTGCAACTCTAAATGGCTTTACCAAATCAGACTGTAAAGCTGTAAAACCAGCTTTTTCAAACTCACTCACTCCTCTATCCCAAGGCGCCGCAGCCACATTCATCTTTTCTACCATTTCGAAATTCACCATGTTAATTACCACCTCTGGAACTTCTTTTACATTCAATAGCGTATGTTTAGGCTCACCTGTTTTTCCACTGTTGTTGGGTGCAAAAATCAATATGGGTGGGTTCGCGCTAAAAACGTTAAAAAAACTGAATGGGGCTAAATTAGGGATTCCGTTTGCATCTACGGTACTGGCAAAACAAATAGGACGAGGAGCAACACTACCAATTAAAAATTGATGTAATTGTGGAATTGGAATTTCGCCGGGGGTTATGGTTCGGATTTTTGACATTTTAAATGATTGCTTTTAGTATTGCTATAATTACCTATAATGATAACTTTTAGTATTTCTACAATTACTTATTTCGACAGTGCCTACTTATTTAGACTGTGCCCCATTTTATCTCTTTTGGTATCCAAATATTTTGCATTATGGGGGTTGGGTTCAACCTGAAGTGGAACATTTTCAATGATTTCTAAGCCATAACCCACTAATCCTGTTCTTTTCTTGGGATTGTTACTCATCAATCGCATTTTTGATATTCCCAAATCTCTTATAATCTGTGCACCAATTCCATAATCGCGTTCATCCATGCCAAAACCCAACTTGATATTGGCCTCCACAGTATCAAAGCCCTGTTCTTGAAGTTTATACGCCTTTAATTTATTTAATAATCCAATGCCTCGGCCTTCTTGGTTCATGTACACAATCACACCCTTGCCTTCTTCCTCAATTTTCTCCATGGCTTTTTGCAATTGTTCACCACAATCACAACGGCAACTACCAAAAATATCACCAGTCATACAGCTTGAATGTACTCGAACCAGAACGGGTTCTTCTATTGTCCATTCTCCCTTTATTAATGCAAGATGCTCTTGGCCATTATCCTTTTGCTTAAAAGCAACCAAATCAAAATCCCCATACTTGGTTGGCATTTGAACGGAAATTTCCCTTTTAATTAAAGATTCGTGTTCAATTCGATACTTGATCAATTCCTCAATCGAAATAATTTTCAAATCAAACTTTTCAGCCACTTTAATCAAATCGGGCAATCTTGCCATACTGCCATCTTCATTTAATATTTCCACTATGCATCCAGCGGGTTCAAATCCAGCCATTCTCGATAAATCAATGGCAGCTTCGGTATGTCCAGCCCTGCGAATTACTCCTTCTTTTTTTGCTTTTAAGGGAAATATGTGTCCCGGTCTGCCCAAATCCTCAATCTTAGTGGCAGGATCTATCAATGCCATGATGGTTTTTGAACGATCTTGAGCCGAAATTCCCGTTGTACAACCATTACCCAACAAATCCACCGAAACCGTAAACGCCGTTTCATGGGTGGCGGTGTTTTTTCCAACCATCATCTCTAACCCCAATTCATCACAGCGTTCCTCAGTCAATGGCACACAAATTAATCCGCGACCTTCTTTTGCCATGAAATTGACCAACTCGGGTGTCATATTTCGTGCAGCAGTAAGGAAATCACCTTCGTTCTCACGATCTTCATCGTCAACTACAATGATTACTTTACCATTACGAATATCTTCGATGGCTTCTTCGATGGTGTTGAGACTAAATGGTTTATTCGACATATTGTCTGCAAAATTACATTGCAATCAAGTAATTCATGAAAATAATTTTTTCAGTACTCCAAAAATGAACCAGAATAAACCCACACCAATTGGGTTTGTTGAAAGTAGAATTCCGATCCGAGCGTATCTTTGAAACCCATGCAATTAAGAGAATCTATAATTGAACAAATAACCAACCACATAAAAGCTTCTATTCACGAACTTGAGGAAACCCTGCAATCTGAAATGGCTTCTTTATATAGTGAAACCAAGAGTAGTGCCGGCGATAAATATGAAACGCAGCGGGAAATGATTCAAGGAGAAATCCAAAGAACAAAAACTCAATGGTCTCTTAAAAATGAACAATTAGAATCCCTTTATTCAATTGTGGCATGGGAACAAACTGCGTTGGAAAAGTTTACATCTCCCAATTCCCAAAATCGGCAATCCATAAATCCGTTTCAATTTATTCGCAATGGTTCGGTAGTGCAGTTAACTCCAACTTCAAATATCAATATCAACCAATCTACTCCAACCCAAATATCTCATTCCGAAAGTGCAAATGACTATCCCCAGAATGCGCATCCCCCAAAACAAAACGATAAAAATCTCACAAAAACCGACGGAATGTGGCTGTTCATCGGGGTTAGCTTGGGCGATGTAAAAATCAAACTATCGCTGCAAAATGATTCCATGCATTCAGAAAATCAAAATTCAAAAGATCCCGAAAAAGTACATAACACAGAAAATTCAATACTACTCAAAACGCTCACCACCGAATCACCTTTAGGAAAAATTCTCTTGGGCAAACAATCTGGTGATTCATTCAGTTTAAACGGTAAATCATTTTTAATTCTAAATTGTTTCTAAAATCATGATGAATTTCACAGAGTTATCTCAAATTCAAAATCTGGCATTGAAGTCCGGAAAACTTCAATCCATTTCTGCTAGAAAAGAACATTTAAAACGTTTAAAATCCACCATACAATTACATGAAAGTGAAATACTTGCGGCACTAAACGCCGACATGGGGAAAGGCGAGTTTGAAGCTTACAGCAGCGAAATTGGATTTGTTTATCAAGAAATTGGTGATGCTCTGAAAAATGTAAATAAATGGGCCAAACCCAAACGTGTTTTCCCTTCTATTTCTTTATTCCCCTCTCAAGCGAAAATCGTGAATCAGCCTTTTGGCAAAACCTTGATCATTTCACCGTGGAATTATCCATTTCAATTGCTTCTTGCACCATTAGTAGCAGCCATTTCTGCGGGAAATACTGCTCTACTTAAACCTTCGGAGTTAACACCCCATACATCTGCCATCCTCGTAAAAATCATTGAAAAATGTTTCCAACCCGAAATTGTAGCTATCGTGGAGGGCGATGGAAAATCATTAATTTCTAAGATAATTGAAGATTATCGTCCCAACTTAATTTTCTTCACTGGATCTACTCAAGTGGGCAAAATCATCTCACAACAAGCTGCCAATTATTTGATCCCATGTATATTGGAATTGGGTGGAAAAAGTCCTTGCATTGTACATAAAGACGCCAATTTGGAAGTGTCGGCCCGACGCATTGCTTTGGGGAAGTTTTTAAATAGCGGACAAACTTGCGTGGCCCCAGATTACCTAGTTGTTCACGAAGAAATTCAAGAGAAATTCTTAGAAGTTCTTCAAAAAACCATTCAGGATTTCTACTATAAAAACCAGCACCCTTTTCAATCGTCGGATTACACTCAAATTGTCAATTCCTTTCATTTCAACCGACTTCTAAAGTTATTAGATGGTGTTTCTGTGGTTTTCGGGGGAAGTTATGACGAATCCAAACGCAAAATTGAACCCACTGTAGTTAGAGCCGAAATGACTCAAGCCATAATGCAGGAAGAAATTTTTGGTCCCATTTTACCAATATTTACTTACAAAAATTCTTCTGAAATGGATTTGATACTTGCTCATCACCCGAATCCATTGAGCTTTTATGTTTTCACGAGCAATGATCCATTTGCAGAAGAATTAACATTAAAGCACTCCTTTGGTGGAGGATGTATTAATAACACAGTTATGCATTTAGTGGATCCTAAACTACCTTTCGGCGGTATCGGTTACTCGGGTTCTGGCGCATATCATGGAAAATGGGGATTTGATGCTTTCTCACACAAGAAAAGTATTGTGAAAACAGCATCTTGGTTCGATTTAAAACAAAAATACCCTCCGTACACACCAGGATCACTTAAAATAATTAAGTGGTTTTTGAAATAGAAAAATCTACTTTGGATTGAGCTAAAAATTCCATCCCCCGAAAGTGCAAGAAAATTTCTTGAATTTAGGAGTTCGAAAAGCGTAGCTTCGATCGAAGTCGTTTCAAAAATTTAGTACGACAAAATTTCTGCAAACTTCATTGAAACTTTATCCGCATTGGGTAACATTTGTGCCTCCATTCCCATATTCAATGGAACGGCAGGAACATCTGCACTTCCCATAGCTTGAATAGGCGCATCCAAATGGGTAAAACACTCTTGACTCAATCTTCCGGCTAATGCTTGTGCAAAACTGTTGGTGATGGTTTCTTCGGTTAAAACCAATACTTTACCATGGCGTTTTACCAATTCGACACAAGCTTCGTGATCATAAGGAGACAATGTTCTCAAATCGAGTATTTCTACCTTACCCACATGATTTTTTGCAGCGTTCAGCGCCCAATAAACTCCCATACCATAAGTAATTACTCCCATAGACTCTCCCATTTCTATGGATTCTGAACTTGCAGTTTGCACAGTTCTTCCCTTCCCAAATGGAATTACATAATCTTCCGATGGTTCGGGTGTTTTAGCCAATTCAGTACCAGGAACTTTACTCCAATACAATCCTTTATGCTCGAACATGACAACAGGATTGGGATCGTAGAATGCTGATTTCATTAATCCTTTCATGTCAGCTGCTGTACTTGGATATGCGATTTTTATACCTTTGATGGGTAAAATACTGCTTTCAACTGTACCTGAATGGTATGGCCCACCGCCACCATATGCGCCTGTAGGCACCCGAATAACACTTGCTACTGGGAATTTCCCCATAGACAAATAAGTACTTTTGGATAATTCAGTAACCAATTGATTGATTCCTGGCCATATATAATCCGCAAATTGTATTTCAACTATGGGTTTTGCACCCACAGCACTCATTCCTGCGGTACTTCCAACAATATATGCTTCTTGAATAGGTGTATTGAAAACCCGGTCTTTCCCATATTTCTGCGCCAATGTAGCTGCTTCCCTAAATACCCCTCCTAAGCGATGTCCTACGTCTTGTCCATATAATAATGCTTCGGGATGTTTCTTTAAAATTTCGTCAACAGCAAATAAAGCCGCATCCACCATTACCACTGGGTCTTTTCCTTCAGGACAACGGACTCCTTTTTCTTCTGTAATTGGAGTAGGTGCTAAAACGTGATCTAATAAGGTATGAGGTTGGGGATCAGCGGCATTTTTAGCCTTTTCAAAATCTGCCACCACACGATCATTGCATTCTTTTGCAATTTGATCCAACGCACTTTCGGTTTCTGCTAAGCTTAACAACAACTGCTTCAGGCGAGGCAATGGATCCATTCGTTCATGTTGCTCCAAATCATCGCGGTACCACTCAGACCGTACTCCGCTAGTATGATGACCCAACAAAGGAACTTTAACATGCACCAGCATAGGCTCTCGCTTTTCACGGACCGATTCGATTGCACGTTTCATTTCGTCGTAACACTGCACAAAATCAGAACCGTTGATTCTAATTCTACGAAGGCCCTTGAATCCCAAACCGTATTCAAAAGCATCCATAGCTCTCATTTCATCGCCAGATGCCGATATTCCCCAATCATTATCTTGAACCAAATAGATAATAGGAAGTTTGTGCAAAACAGCCATTTGCAACGCTTCCGCAACTTCGCCTTCAGTAACACTTCCATCCCCCAAAGAACACAAAACAATGGGCTTTTCAGCGCTGCTGATCAGATTTTGAGATTCCAAATACTTGATACCATGTGCAGCTCCAGTTGCGGGAATAGTTTGCATGCCTGTAGCGCTACTTTGATGAGGCATTTTAGGCATGTTACTACGATTCAACGATGGATGAGCGTAGTAAGTTCTGCCACCACTAAAGGGATCATCGGCTTTTGCCAATAATTGCAACATCAATTCATAGGGCTCCATCCCCATCGATAAAAGCATACTCTCATCGCGATAATATGGATAAGCAAAATCTACCGGCTTAAGCAACAAACCAGTAGCAATTTGTATGGCTTCATGCCCTTTAGATGTGCTGTGAACGTATTTAGTAATGGGCCGGTTCTCATCGTAAATTTTGGCCATTGAACGCGCCGTTTGCATCAATTCCCAAGCCCTTAGAAGTACACTTTTGTCGATCATTAGATTTACTGCAATTTTACGAAAAATTCAAGAAACATCCCCGATAATATTGCTTTTAAAAGAAAACCATTAAATTGCGCAGTCAATTTTAGAAAAAATTATTACCGAAATTGTACCTTTATATGGTTAAAAATATACCCAAACTTTATCCGCTACTTTTGTTTTTCGGGGGATGCTTTTGCACCGATCTCTTCGCTCAAACACCCAATTCCCCGAATAAAAATAACCGAAAAATCGAAAGCGATACTCCAGAAATTGATCGAATCCAAGAAGTAAATATCAAACAAAACCGACTCAAAGAAAAACTCAAAGAATCTCCTTTGACCGTTGAAAGCATGTCGGCACAATCTATCAAAGAAACTCCGGCATCGGATTTTTATGAAGCATTAGGACATTTAAAAGGCGTAGATATTACGGCTGCTTCCCTAGGCTTTAGAATTGTAAACACTCGAGGTTTCAACTCCACTTCCCCGGTAAGAACCTTGCAAGTGATAGATGGTGTGGATAATCAAAGTCCCGGACTTAATTTTTCACTAGGCAATTTTCTGGGTGCATCCGAACTTGATATTGCCGCCCAAGAAATTGTAGTGGGTGCGAGCTCAGCATACTACGGTCCAGGCGCCTTTAACGGTGTTATTTCTTTAACCACGAAAGATCCTTGGAAAACACCCGGCTTTAGTTATAAATTTAAAGTGGGGGAACGTCAATTAATGGAAAACTCCCTACGTTACGCCAAGGTATGGAAAAATAAGAAAAATCGCGATCTTGTTGCTTTCAAAGGCAACTTCTACTACATGAAAGCCTACGATTGGGAAGCCACTAACAGCGATCCAGTATTTCAGTCCAGCTCAAAAAAATCCAATCCCGGCGGTTACGATGCAGTAAATAGATATGGCGACGAGGTGCTTCGTCCTGGCGAATTCGACCAAACTTCCTTTTCTGGGATGTATGGAACCCCCGGATTGGGAAGGTATTTCAGAGACGGTTATTGGGAAAAAGACCTGGTTGATTACAATACCTACAACCTTAAAACATCTGCTACGATAGCCATTAAACCATTTGAAGATAAGCAAAAAGAATTCATTTTTCAATCGAACTTTGGAATGGGTACCACCGTGTACCAAGGCGATAATCGCTACAGTTTAAATGATATTAAGTTCTTTCAAAATCGATTTGAATTCAAACACAACAAAGGTTTCATACGTATTTACAATACATACGAAGATGCTGGAAATACCTACGATGCCGTATTTACAGCTTTGTTGATGCAAGAAGCAACCAAAAAAGATGAATATTGGGGAGGCGATTACCAAAATTACTGGCTAAGTAAAATTTCCAACAAAGTCAGAGCACTTCCAGGTTTCCCTAATTTTTTTCCTTCCGACGATACCGCCCTGTTCCGCAAAATGTACAATGATGTACTTGCCAAAAACCAAGATAAAATCCTGCAATGGCATCAAGAAGCCCGTGATAAAGCGAATCAAGCCCAAAACTTCAGAGGTTTACCCCACTTGGATCCCACTTACAACCGATTTGAAGTAGGTTCCGAACGTTTTGATTCACTTAAAAATGCTATTACATCCAAAAAAAGCTTTGGAGAAGGTGGAAGTGGTTTTTACGACAAAAGCGCATTGTACAACATTCAAGCAGAACAACGTTTCACTGTAAAAAAACTCAATTTCTTCACCCTTGGAGGAAGCGGTAGATTGTACACCCCCAATTCAGCTGGAACCATATTCTCAGATACCAACGGCAGAATCATCCGAAATCATGAGTTTGGAGCTTACTTGGGTTACGAAAGAAAATTTGTTCGCAATAAACTCAAACTCAACGCTACTTTTCGCGCGGACAAAAATCAGAATTTCCCCATGGTTTTTTCGCCCGCTGCCTCACTTGTTTACACACCCAACAAAATTACCTATTACCGCGTTTCGCTTAGCTCCGGTGTGAGAAATCCTACTCTCGCCGACCAATATCTGTTCTACAATGTGGGTAGAGCTATCCTCTTGGGAAATCTCAAGGGTTATAAAAATTTGGTTACCTTAGAATCACTCAACGATTACTTCCTCCAATCAACTCCCAGTTTATCCCTCCTCAGATACTTCAACGTTAAACCCGTTGTTCCAGAGAAAGTTAGAAGCATAGAAGTGGGTTATAAATCCTTTCTTATGCGCAACAAACTCAATCTGGATATGAGTGCATACTTCAGTATGTATGAAGATTTTATTGGCTATAAAATAGGATACGATCCGTTGATCAGCACGCAATTTAATCGCGTTATTGGTGGCCAAGTCTATCGAGTTGCTACCAATGCAGAATCTACCGTTACTACTATGGGTACATCCATTGGGTTGAACTACTTCTTCGGAGATAATTATACTGCTGGTTTCAACTATAGCTTCAATCAACTCAATAAAACCAACACGAAAGATCCCATTATTCCGGCTTTCAATACTCCACGAAATAAATTTAACATCAGCTTGAGCGGCAGCAAAATCAAACTTTGGAAGTTGGAGCACCTCGCTTTCAGCATCAATTATAAATGGGTTGAAGGTTTCCTTTTTGAAGGATCCCCTCAATTTACAGGCGAAATCCAATCTTATGGTTTGGTGGATCTCATGATCGCCAAAGAAATCCCCAAATATCACTTACAATTAAAAACCGGCGGTTCAAATATTCTGAATAATCCTGTAATGCAAGTTTACGGCGGTCCATACATCGGCAGAATGTTGTATTGTAGTGTTCTATTCGATCTGAATTAAATCCATTAAACTGTTGAATTTCTACCTTTTATAAAATTGTCAAGTTATAAATCAAATTATTAATTACATTTGAACAATTAGAATACATATGATGAAAAAATTACTTTCTTTATCGGCTTTGGTTTTAGGTCTTTCTACTATCAATGCTCAAAACATCCGTTTCGTTGATAACGTATTGGATGCTAGTAAAATTACGGTTACCAAAGGAGTTGAATACGCCAAAAACTACACTGTGCTTTATGGCGATATCGATACCTCCACAGCAGGTACTCAGCTATTTTTGGAAAAACTTACCATGGACGTTTACGCTCCTAACGACGGTACAACCAATCGTCCATTGATTATTTATCTACATTCTGGTAGCTTCCTTCCTCGCTACATCAACAATACTCCTACTGGTGCTAAAGATGATAGCGCAACAGTTGAAATGTGCATGCAATTCGCAAGAAAAGGGTATGTCGTAGCTTCCATGGCTTACCGTCAGGGTTGGGATCCCCGCTCATTAGATGAAACCGTACGTAGAGGAACTATCATCAACGCTGCTTACAAAGGAGTTCAAGATTTGAGCGCTTGTATCCGTTGGTTCAAAGAAAACGTAGCTAGTTTCGGTAACAGTTATGATGTGGATACCACTAAAATTTGTGCGGGTGGACAAGGAACCGGTTCCTACATTACTTCCGCCTTTTCAAGTTTGGATCGCCAAAGCGAAATTACCATCAATAAATTCAGAAATCCCAATAACGGAACTGCATACGTAAATGACGTGATTTGGGGTGATCGTAAAGGTTTTGGTGGATTACCCGGTTTCAACAACGTGAATACTCCTGGTAGAACTTCAAATGCTCAAATGATTTTTGCAATTGGTGGTGCTTTGGGTGATACGTCTTGGTTGGAAAAAGGTGAATTGCCTATGTTGTGGTCGCATTCAGTTTACGATCCATTTGCACCTTATACCACCGGTATGGTAAACGTACCTGGAACTACTCTTCAGGTAGTTGAAGTTTCTGGAGGTTACGATGTGATGAAACGCTGCGACGCCCTAGGAAATACAGCTCCTTTTAAAGGCAAAGTTATGGATGATTACACTCGTGCAATCAATGTTTTAAATGATGGTATCGATGGTCTTTATCCAATTGCAGGTGTTCAAAATGCTTCAGGTCCATACGAATGGTGGGACACAACCGCAATCAAACAGCTACCAAGAAGTATTTTCAATGTTGATGCTATCTTGGCAGGCGCTAAAGCTACCAATCCTTTGATGAGCAAAAGCAGAGCCATGTTGTTTATCGACACATTGCAACGTTATTTCTCTCCTCGTATTGCGGTAACTTTAGGATTAGTAGATAAAGTAGGAATCGATAACGTAAATTTAGCTACAAACGTTACTGTTGCTCCTAATCCTACAGAAGGTCGCTTAGTGGTACACAATAACTGGAAAAACAATGACTTAACTCAATTGCAAGTTTTAAACTTGAATGGTCAAGTAATTAAAAATTTGACAGTGAATGGAAACCACAACGAATACCAATTGGACCTGCCTGCTGGTATTTACGTGGTATCAATGACATTTGAAAACGGCGTTGGTTCATCCAAACTGATTGTTCGTTAATTACTATTAATCGAATTACCCTAAAATATACAACATAAAAGGAGAAGCCCCGGCATGCCGGGGCTTCTCCTTTTTAAAATAAGAGCAACACCTTTAAATTAAGAGCATAACCTTTCGCCTAAATCATTTGATATAAATAACGTATTTTTGCAGTTTTATCGATAAACTACGCGAAATCCATGTATTCTACACGTTCACAACTGAATTGGCCAGAAATTGAAAATGAAATCCTTAAATTTTGGGAAGATCATAACATTTTTCAAGAAAGCGTAAACCAACGACCCGCATCTCAGTCCTTTACCTTTTTCGAAGGTCCTCCTTCAGCCAATGGAATGCCCGGAATTCACCACGTAATGGCGAGAGCCATGAAAGATATCTTCTGTCGCTACAAAACCTTACAAGGTTTTCGAGTGGAACGGAAAGCAGGTTGGGATACACACGGATTACCCATTGAACTTCAAGTAGAAAAACGTTTAGGTATTCGAAAAGACGATATCGGAGAAAAAATATCAGTGGCCGACTATAACAAAGAATGTCGTACCGATGTACTTCTTTTTAAAGATAAATGGGATGAATTAACTCAAAGAATCGGCTTTTGGGTAGATCTAGAAAATCCATATATAACCTATGAGAATACCTATGTAGAAACCCTTTGGGCCTTATTAAAAAAGTTATACGATAAAGGATTCTTATACAAAGGATATACCATTCAGCCATATTCTCCTGCTGCTGGTACGGGTTTAAGTTCTCATGAATTAAATCAACCCGGTACCTACCAAAATGTTAAAGATACCACCATTGTTGCTCAGTTTCAACGCATTGACCAACCCGATGAATATTTCTTAGCTTGGACAACAACACCTTGGACTTTGCCATCAAATACGGCACTTGCGGTGGGCGCTAAAATCGACTATGATACCATCGAAACATTTAATCCTTATACAGGTTCTCTGGTTAAAGTGATTATGGCCTCAGCATTGAAATCAAAATACTTCAATGCAGAAGCTGAAAATGGTGACTTCGAAAATTATAAATCAGGCGATAAAATCATCCCCTGGAAAGTCGTAAAAACTCAAAAAGGTTCTGAACTTGAAGGATTAAAATATCATCAATTGTTGCCGTATGCTCAACCTGAAGATGGTGATGCATTTCGTGTTATAATTGGAGACTTCGTTAGCACCGAAGATGGAACCGGTATCGTGCATATTGCTCCAAGTTTTGGTGCGGATGACTTCAGAACTGCCAAGGCCAATGGAATTGGTTCACTAACTTTGGTGGATAAGAAAGGTAAATTTATTGAATCCGTTACGGACTTTGCAGGCGAATACGTAAAAGAATCTTATCTCACAGAAGAAGAAAAAGCAGAAGAAATTAAAAAACAAGGAAGAGATAAATACTTGAGCGTAGATGAACGTATTTCCATCAAACTAAAAAAAGAAAACAAGGCGTTCAAAGTTGAAAAATATGAGCACACCTATCCCCATTGTTGGAGAACCGATAAGCCTATTTTATACTATCCTTTAGAAAGTTGGTTCATCAAAACCACTGCAGTTAAAGATCGCTTAGTTGAATTGAATAAAACCATCAATTGGAAACCGAAAAGTACCGGGGAAGGTCGTTTTGGCAATTGGTTGGAAAACCTTGTTGACTGGAATTTAAGTCGTTCTCGTTACTGGGGAACTCCTTTGCCAATCTGGAGAACCGACGACGGCACAGAGGAAATTTGCATTGGTAGTATAGAACAATTGGCCTCCGAAATCCAAAAAGCCAATGAAAAATTGGGATTAAATCAGAACCAAACCCACCTCACAAGCGATTTACACAGACCTTTTGTGGATGAAATCACACTTGTAAGTCCAAGCGGTAAGCCGATGAAACGCGAATCCGATTTGATTGATGTTTGGTTTGATAGTGGAGCTATGCCCTATGCACAGTGGCATTGGCCATTTGAAAATCAAGATATTTTCGAGAAAAACTTCCCTGCAGATTTTATAGCAGAAGGTGTCGATCAAACTCGAGGGTGGTTCTTTACCCTACACGCGTTAGGTGTAATGTTGTTCGACCAGGTTGCATTTAAAAATGTAATTGCCAATGGTTTGGTGCTCGATAAGTTTGGCAACAAAATGAGCAAACGCCTAGGTAATGCAATCGACCCATTTACAACCGTTGATAAATACGGTGCCGATGCTGTTCGATGGTATATGGCCACCAATTCACAACCTTGGGATAATTTAAAATTCGACTTAGAAGGTGTTGCGGAAAGCCAACGCAAGTTCTTAGGTACGCTTTACAATACCTATTCATTCTTCGCTATTTACGCAAACATTGATCAATATGTGTACAATGAATCCAATGAAGTTCCTCTCTCGGAAAGAACCGAGTTGGATCGTTGGATTTTGAGTAAACTCAATACGTTAATAAAAGACGTAACTGAATCATTTGATGAGTACGACCCAACTCGTGCTTCAAGAGCAATTGAAGAGTTTGTAGGTGAGCAATTAAGCAACTGGTTTGTTCGTTTATCGCGTCGCAGATTCTGGAAAGGTGAATTAAATTCAGAAAAACAAGCCGCATACGACACGTTGTACACTTGTTTGAATGAAATATCAATACTCATGTCGCCAGTGGCTCCATTCTTTTCAGATTGGCTTTACCGCGCTATCAATGCTCCCCTTATTCAAAATAACGCTGCCCCAAAATCTGTACATCTAACAAATTGGCCTAAGGTTGATGAAAATCAAATTGATTCTTTGTTGGAACGTCAAATGGAACGTGCACAAACTGTATGCTCTTTGGTGTTGTCATTGCGCAAGAAAGAGCGCTTAAAAGTTCGTCAACCGCTTCAAAAAATTATCATACCTGTGCTTTCTGATCAGATGAAACAAGAATTAATTCATGTGGAATCAATTATCAAAAGTGAAGTCAACATCAAAGAAATCGAATATCTATCGGCAGATAATCAACTTTTGGTTAAGAACATCAAACCCAATTTCAAAACTTTAGGTAAAAAATTAGGTCAAAACATGAAGTTGTTAACCGAAATCGTTGCTGGGTTTACGCAAGACCAAATTCGAACTATTGAGGTAGAAAAATCTATTGAGGTAAATATTCAAGGTGAACCGTTCAATTTGCTATTGGAGGATGTTGAATTAACAACTAAAGATATGCCAGGTTGGACCGTTGCCAGTGATGCTGAAACCACCGTTGCATTGGATCTCACCATTACCAACGAACTGCTTATGGAGGGAATGGCACGCGAACTTGTAAATCGAGTTCAAAATCTACGTAAAGAACTCAACTTTGAAGTAACGGATAGAATTTCAATTGATTTCAATGGTGAAGATTCGTTAAAAAATGCAATAAATGTTTATAAAGATTATATTTGCAATGAAGTATTGGCCGACGAGATTAGGTTTGACAATACCATAACATCCCATGAAACAGATGTTTATGAAAAAGCCGTATTTTTGAATTTAATCAAAAAATAAGCCAATACATCAAACATAAAACTTGAATCAATTCTTAATTAATCACCCACATACAGCGAAGAAGTAACCATGGAAAAGGAAAAATCACGTTACACAGATGAAGAATTAGAAGAATTTCGCGAACTAATTCTCTCTAAATTGGAATCAGCAAAAAGCGAATTTAGAACTTTACAAGGCCAATTAAAGGATGGTAATGAAAACGGTACCGATTCGACCAATAACAATTACCTAACCATGGACGATGGTGCAGATACTGCCGAAAAAGAAAATCTCAACCAACTAGCTGCTCACCAACTGAAATTTATTAAAAGTTTAGAAGCCGCTATGGTTAGAATTCAAAATAAAACCTACGGAATCTGCAAAACTACCGGTAAACTGATCCCTAAAGAACGCCTGCGATTGGTACCACACACCACTCAAACCGTTGAAGCAAAAACCAAAAAATAACCTTTTTACTCAGCAATTATACGTCAAAATTGAAATTGAACCGTGAACAAAAAAGAAATGCATATATTGCATTTTTAACTTTATTCGGACTGATACTCATTGATCAAGTCATCAAAATTTATGTAAAAACCCATTTTATCTATGGGGAATCCTACGACCTATTCGGCGATTGGTTCAAAATTTACTTCATCGAAAATGAAGGTATGGCTTTTGGCATGAAACTTTTCGGTGGAGGCCAAATAGGTAAACTGATTCTAACATTTTTCCGAATCCTTGTTTCCGTATTTGGCGTTTTCTACATTATCGAAATTATCAAACGTGAACAATCAATCCTTCTTCTCATTTCTCTATCAATGGTACTCGCTGGTGCCATAGGAAATATCATTGATTCCGTTTTCTACGGCGTTTACTTCTCTGATATCAACGGTTACATTGCGTCTTGGTTTGAAGGTCATGTTGTTGATATGTTTTATGCTCCTTTATGGGAAGGCGTTTTGCCCCAATGGTTTCCTTTCTGGGGAGGAGAACACTTCGTTTTCTTTGCTCCCATCTGGAACTTCGCTGATGCTTGCATTACCGTAGGGGTTGCGCTCATGATTATTTTCCAAAAATCTTTTTCCCTCCCTTCTCCCTCTATCGTTTTTGAGAAAAAAAAATCTGCTTCTGAGGAAATTTCCGCAGAAAATCAAACAAATATTGATTGATTCCTACCAAAACCACAAAAATTCCTCGCTAAATCGGCTAAATTTGTGGGAATTTTCATGGAAACCAATTTAAACGAACAACAACTACTTCGCAGACAATCTCTCGTTGAATTACGTGCTCTAGGCATTGAACCCTATCCTGCAGAACTCTATCCTGTAAACACCAATTCCGAAGAAATAAAAAATGAATTTCCCCAAAACCCAGAGAAATTTCAACACGTTGTAATCGCTGGTCGTTTAATGACCCGAAGAATCATGGGAAAAGCAGCGTTTGCCGTTCTCCAAGATAGCATCGGTAAAATCCAAATCTATGTTAACCGTGATGAAATCTGTCCTTCTGAAGATAAAGAACTATACAACACCGTTTTCAAAAAGTTATTCGATATCGGCGACATTCTAGGCGTTGAAGGATACGTATTCACCACGCAAACCGGTGAAATCAGCGTCCACGTAAAATCCATTAAACTGTTGGCAAAATGCTTAAACCCGCTCCCCCTTCCCAAAGAAAAAGACGGAGTAATATTCGACGCATTTACCGATCCTGAAGCGCGTTACAGAATGCGTTATGTCGATTTAATCGTAAACCCTCAGCATCGCGAAATCTTCCTAAAACGCACTCGAGTAATCCAAAGTTTGAGAAATACATTCAACAACAAAGGATATCTTGAAGTGGAAACTCCTATACTACAAGCTATTCATGGTGGAGCTGCAGCGCGCCCATTTGAAACACACCACAATGCGTTAGACATGAAATTGTATCTTAGAATTGCCAATGAATTGTATCTAAAACGGTTAATCGTTGGTGGATTCGATGGAGTTTATGAATTCGCTAAAAACTTTAGAAACGAAGGTATTGATCGTACCCATAACCCCGAATTTACCGGCTTGGAAATTTACGTAGCATACAAAGACTATTTCTGGATGATGGACTTCGTGGAGGAAATGTTCGAAACCTGTGCCATGGATGTAAATGGCTCAACTAATGCTATTGTGGGAGAAAATACCATCAGTTTTGCTCGTCCCTATCAACGTCTTACCATGGCAGAAGCCATTTTGAAATACGGAAATTTCAACATCGAAGGTAAATCTGAACAAGAGTTAGGCGATTTCGCAAAATCCATCGGCTGCGAGGTAACCAACAAAATGGGTTATGGTAAATTAATTGATGAAATTTTTAGCGCTACAGCTGAAAAACATCTCATTCAACCTACCTTCATCACCGACTATCCTATAGAAATGAGTCCCCTTACCAAAAAACACCGCAGCAAACCCGGCTTGGTAGAACGATTCGAACTATTTGTTAATGGAAAAGAAATTGCCAATGCCTATACCGAATTGAACGACCCCATCGATCAAAAAGAACGATTCGAAGATCAACTTCGTTTAGCGGAAAAAGGCGATGATGAAGCAATGGCTATGGATCACGATTTTATTCGTGCCCTAGAATACGGAATGCCACCAACCAGCGGTTTGGGAGTGGGGATAGATCGCTTAACCATGATGTTAACCAATCAAGCATCCATACAAGAAGTATTGTTCTTCCCTCAAATGCGTCCTGAAACTACCTTTCAAATAGGAGAGTAGTCTTCCTTCCCCCAAAACTCTAAACTTATTGATTCACAATGTATGTTGGAAATTGGTAACGACGAAATACTGGTCATGAACCGGCTTATCCACGCCGAAAAAGTTCAGCATCTAGTCGAAGAAATACCGCTATCGCAACCCGTTATCATTGATATTGTTAGGCAACTTTTTCACCACCGTTTTATTAAAGCAATGGATGCTAAAAACACCCAACGTTTAACTATAAACATCGACGAAATTCTTCAAGCCTCATTTCAACTTACCGCAAAAGGATTTCAAGAATTGGAAAACTACACCCCTAATGCATCCGAAAAATTGTAATTTTTGTCCCATTTTTTCAATAAAAAATAGTGGCAAAACACATTTAACACCACTCGGTAAATCAACTTTTGTTTAAACTTTCGGAAACCTTTTGAAACACAGTTTGTTTATAAGTATATTTGCGTAGAGCGAAGTTAAAGGAATCCAATATGTCGGAAACAGCGAAAATCATTTTAGAAGGTAAAGAGTACGAATTACCAGTAATTCAAGGGTCTGAGGGCGAAAAAGCCATTGACATTTCAAATCTCCGCGGTTTAAGTGGATACATCACACTTGATCCAGGCTACAAGAATACCGGTGCTACAACTAGTAGTATCACTTTTTTAGACGGTGAATTGGGTATTCTTCGTCACAGAGGTTACTCCATCGAAGATTTAGCCGAAAATTGCTCTTTCATCGAAGTGACCTATTTATTGCTCCATGGTGAGCTGCCAACTGCCGAACAATTGACCGACTTCGAACGCAAAATCACCGAACATACCCTTGTCAATGAAGGATTGGAAGGTATGTTCAAAGCATTCCCAACGGGTAGCCATCCCATGGGTCAACTGAGTTCAATGATTTCAGCTTTGAGCTTGTTCTACCCAAAATCTTTAAACCCACACCGAGGGGAAGAAGCAATTAACAGAACAGTATTGCGCCTTTTGGCTAAAATGCCTACCATCTGCGCAATGATTTATAAAAAACGTTTAGGGCATCCTATCGTTTATCCAAACAATCGCTTAGATTACGTTACTAACTACTTGAACATGACCTTCGGTCAAGTTTCGGATCCAGATTATACCCCAGATCCAGTTATTGTTAGTGCAATGAATAAATTACTTATCCTCCACGCCGACCACGAACAAAACTGCTCCGCTAGTACCGTTCGTGTTGTTGGATCTTCTCAGTCTAACCTCTATAGCAGCATCTCTGCGGGTATTAATGCTCTTTGGGGACCATTGCACGGCGGTGCTAACCAAGAAGTACTGGAAATGTTGGAGTTGATTAAAGAAGACGGTGGAGATGTCACCAAATTCATTAACAAAGCAAAAGACAAAAACGACCCTTTCCGTCTCATGGGATTCGGGCACAGAGTGTATAAAAACTTCGATCCTCGCGCTAAAATTATCAAAAAAGCAGCCGACGATGTATTAGAAAAATTGGGTGTTAACGATCCAGTTCTCGAAATCGCAAAGAAACTCGAAGAAGTAGCTCTTAATGATCCTTATTTCGTTGAAAGAAAATTGTTCCCCAATGTAGATTTCTATTCAGGAATCATCTACCGCGCACTGGGTTTCCCTACTGACTTCTTTACCGTTTTGTTTGCTTTGGGACGTTTGCCAGGTTGGATCAGCCAATGGCAAGAAATGCGTCGCGACAAAGAACCAATCGCACGTCCACGTCAGATCTACACTGGAGAACCTCCACGCGCTTTCGTTCCAATGAAAGACCGCAAATAAAATTAGCTTCTTCGCGTAAATCTTCATCGTTCACAAACTGAGCGATCATAAAATCCTGATTAACGGAAACTTTTGAGCCAAACTCCAGAGTATTCCGATAATCGGGATTTTTTTTTGAACCTTTACTCCTCTTTTTGGTTACTTTAAACAAGAACATCGAACCAGGGTGATGCGTATCCTTGCAATCTAAAATCGCAAAATCAGCTGCACCATGTTTTAATTGAATCCGAAAAACGTTACCACACAACAAAATACTCAATCCAACTACTTCCAATAGAAATAAAAGCGACGTTTACCGACAATTTTGAGATGTTCAACTACAATTTTAACCCCCTACATTAAACTCATTTAATTTTGCACTTCCTTAAGCAAACAATGCAGCCTAAACAAGCAGTTCTAATCAGCGCAATTTTGATTTTAACCAATCAAATTTTCGCTCAAAAAGTTACCATTAGCGGCTTTATTAAAGACAAATCATCTGGAGAAACTCTCGCAGGTGCTACGGTACAAGCTCAAAATTCCAAAGAAATTGCTAAATCCAACAGCTATGGATTCTATTCGCTTTCACTTAATTCAGGAAAGCAAGTCATCGAAATTAACGCAGACGGCTATCAAGAAATATCTACAGAATTAGATCTCACCCAAGATCAAACCCAAAACTTTATGTTGTTGCCTGCCACGGAATCCATTGAAGCGGTAGATATTCGAGCTAAAAAGAACGACAATGTTAAAAAACTAGATATTTCCACAC
>CAZQFZ010000011.1:0-39499 GCA_964592635.1 uncultured Rhizobium sp. | reverse complement strand
CAATTGCGTTTGGCAAGATACCATGCATGTATTTTTGAAGTGCGATTCAGTTGAAAGCACGAATGAAATTTACATTCCCAATGCGTTCAATCCCTCTGGAATCAACCATCGCTTTCAAGTTGTTGGATTGTATTTAACGAAAGGACAAGCCACAATGAAAGTGTTTGATCGTTGGGGAGGAAAGGTTTTTGAGGGGGATGCTCTGGAAGGTTGGGATGGTCGATTCACCGATGGCCAAGATTGTCCTACCGGAATTTATATTTACTTGATTGAAGCAATTAATTTTAATGATCGCCGAATGTTTAAAGGCCCTCTTTTATTGCTTAGATAATGCGATATATACTGTGAATTCTCCGTATTTTTGTAAAAAATTTCATACTTTGATCTTATTGAAAAACTCGGCTATTTTTTGGTTTCTTGTGGGATGGATTTGCGTTCCTTTCGGTTTATATGCTCAACCCTGTGTAAAAAGTGTAAATCCAAAGAATTTTCCGCAAAAATCCTTTGAAATAGTGAGTGTTCTAATTGATGCTTGCGATGGCTCGAATGAAGGCCAAAATGAAATGATTCGATTGATAACCGGAAATAAATCCATTTTACCCTCTTCATTTTCGGTTCCCAACTATAAAAATGGTTATGTGAATTGGGGCACGAATTCATCGAATCCATGGCGTGGAATTGCAGATTTAAATTCAACCACCAAAAGCAAGTTAAACTACCTGAATTCGACCATCAAATCCAAAGATAACTGTGGTTTACTTATTGGTTTAAATGCAAATCAGAGCATTCCGCCGTTCTCGCAGGTGTTATTTATTACCAGTGAATCGTTTTCTCAATACGCCCAAGATTTCAGTGATTTGAACGATACGTTGTACGTCATTTTTCAGAAGTCCGGAAATACAGCCGGACATTTTGTGAATTTTGGAAGTTCTTCCACTCGAACATTTATTCTCAGAAATTCTGGAAGTGCTGATACCGTTGTTTACGATAGAAGTGATTTGATCAATTTAAAGGGACAAAAAGGTGCCGATGATGGAGCAGTAGCCAATTTTGATTTCAAAGGAAATGTGAGTTATGCAAATTATGGTTGCCGAGTTCCTATACCTGTAATTTCTGTTGATGCTGGCAATGTTGCACAAACCTATTGCGATCAACCCTGGATACAACTCAATGGTCGTGTTGCAGGAACGGATTGTTATCGTTGGTCTGCAGTTCCTCTAAATTCAGGTTATTTTTCAGATTCTCATGATTTAAAATCCCGTTTTTTCCCCAAAAAAGGATATCAGGGTGTTGTGAAATTGTATTTGACCGCATATACGGGTTGTGGTGGTTTGAGAGATTCCGTTGAGGTGTTTTTCAAAACAATAGCGAATATTCAAGTAAGCATTGATTCTGTAAATAAACCCCAATATTGTTTTCAGTTCAACAGCAATCTAAACGCTAAAATTAGAACGAATGTGAAGAATGTTTCAAATGGAAAACCAATTCTAGATACCAACCTGCAATCTCCTAACTGGTGTTATTCCTTAAAAGATACTGGACTATTCCAAATATGCTTTCATTATGAAACAAACCCGCCGGGTTGCAGTGATACACTGTGTTATGAAATATTTAAACCATCCATTCCTCCTACCAAAGGGCAAACCGAATTGACCTTGAGTAATGTTTTTACTCCTGGTAAAAAAGATGGATTGAACGACGAATTCTTCGTGGGATTGGGTAGTTATCAAAAATTCAAACTAGAAATATTCGACCGTTGGGGGGTAAAAGTTTTTGTTACCGATGATCCCCAAAAAGGATGGAATGGACAAGTGCAGAATATCGGCGAAATGTGTCCCCAAGGAACCTATTTCTACATATTGAATGTGCAATTAATCAACGAATCGCCTAAATCGTATCACGGTGCGGTTTTGTTGTTGGAATGATGCGATTAAGTCTGTTAATGCTAAATTGAATACTCAAGTTTTTCATTTAAACAGGCGGTAAAATTTACTCACAACCCGAGTAAAGCATTGTTAAATTCTTGTGCTTTTTTCCAAATATCGATGATGTAAAAATCCAAACCCGGTTCGAGCGCCAATTCCGGTTCAAACTCATGTCGAATGTAAAACTGCTTATTGTAAATTAGCGGTTGCTCTAAAGCGGCGGACTTGAATTCGGGAGGGAGAATTTTGTTTTTCTCACCGAGAACTTTCCCAAAAGTTTCAATGAAAATTGGATCTGCAATAACCCGATTCATTCGTTGTGGATCGGCCTTTAAATTGGAGCGTAGGGTATAAAGATCTTCTTTTTCAGGTAAATATACGCCAGAATAAACCGAGCAGCTTTCTGCCCCCAATTCAAAATAAATACCACCCGGCCACATGGTTTTACGCCCTCCAATGTGAAGCGATGCAGAACAGAATGTTTTGTAAGGAGTTTTATCTTTACTGAAACGAGTGTCTTTATAAATTCGAAAAACACATTCCTTGGCGGTTAGTCCTTGATATTCCGGATTTTCCATAACCATCAACTCGATTAATCGTTCAACAAATTGTAAAAACGGCAGTTTTACTTCGGATTCATATCGTTTCTTGTTTTCATCAAACCAACTTTTTTGATTTTGGGATGATAATTCGATGAAAAATTCAAAAAATCCGATGTTGAAAAACGTGTATTCCATGGTTGAATCGTCTATGAAACTCAAAAATACACCGTAGAAATCGAATAACATTCAAGCAAGTGTATATTTGAACCAATTATGTTTTTTGTATTCAGTAAAGTTCTTCATTTTTCTTTGAATCCCTTATTTTGGGTGTTGTTGTTTTTGGTATTGGCGTATTTGCGATTGAGAAATGCACGTCCCAATCCATTTACAGGTTGGCGCGGATTTTTGTCGGCTCTATATTTTAAAAAGGCACAATCTCACTTATTCAAAGCCATCATCATTTTATTCATTTTTGGCAATAGTGTTATTGCAAATGAATTGCTGTTGTGGTGGGAAACCCCCATGTCTGCAAAAAAAATACACTTAGATACCAATTTGCCCAGAACGGCTGTTGTATTGGGTGGTTTCGGACGGTACAATCCCAAAACAAAATGGTACCGGTTGAATGAATCCCCCGAAAGGTTAAGTACGGGTATGGAAGGATTGATATATCAACGATTCGACGTGTTGATTCTAAGCGGAGGAAATTCTGAAATATTCGATAAACGATTTTTTGGTGCAAACAATGCGAAGAATTTTTTGGGAAGGTTTCAATTAGACACCTCCAAAGTGATTTCCGAAATTTTGTCGCGAAATACCATTGAAAATGCCATTTACACAAAGAAGATTCTAGATAGTTTAAATATTACGGATTCCATATTGTTAATTACCAGCGCAACACATATGCCTCGTTCCATGGCTTGTTATAAAAAACTCGGAATCAAGTTTATTCCATATCCCGTTCAACAGTTGGCCAATGAGGAACGGAATTATTCCTTGGATAGCTATATTATTCCGAGCTCAAACGCAATGAGTCAAATACAAACATTGCTGCATGAATGGGTAGGAATGTTATCATACAAAATTTCAGGAAAAATTGATTAATCGAATTTTATTCGATTAATACTTCAAATAATAAAAGGGTAGAGGAGCAGTTTTTTCGAATTGATAAGCGATAAAAATTGTTAAAACCAAAACAAATGCCCAAATGCTCCAATGCGATTTTTGAATTTGTAATTCAATTTTAGGATAAGTACTTCCAAAACCAAATTGAATGGCTGCCACTAAACCGGTAATCATAATTACACCGGGGTACAGGTTTAACCAATCAGTGATCAGATTAAAGTCCAATTGCGTGCAAATTTTCATCAGAATTTTGTTAGCAGTTTCAAAATTACTGGACTTGAAATACACACCACTAAATACTAAAAAAGTGAAAGTGAATACGATGGATACGAATCGATATATCCAATTCGGTATCCATTTTTTTACTTTTATACGCAGGTCGCTCGTAAAAATATCCCAAATCAGGGCAAGTGCATGTAACATCCCCCAAAACCAATAATTCAAAGATGTTCCATGCCAGAATCCGCTAATCATGAATACGATGAATACCGATATACTAGTGCCCCATTTTTTCCAACCCCTGAAATGATATGAAAGTGGGAAATACAAATTTTGGTTGAACCATTTGCTCAAACTCATATGCCAGCGTTTCCAATATTCAGTGATGTTTTGAGATAAAAATGGGAAATTGAAGTTTTCTAAGATGTTGATTCCCAATAGTAAGGACATCCCAACAACCATGTCTGTGTATCCACTGAAGTCCAAATAAAGGTAAAAAGTTTGAATAATGGATGCAAAGAACAGCTCCATTGCGGTAAAAAATTCCCAGCTTTCAAACACTCGATTTACAAAATTGAACGCGAGATAATTGCCTAAAACAAATTTCTTGATTACACCTAATGCAATCAAATAGGACCCCTTACTCAATTGAGCTTTTGTAATGATCAAGGGCAAGCGCAATTGCTTTAAAAATTCTTCCGATGGTGCAATTGGCCCACTCAAAATTAAGGGGAAATACGAAGCATAAGTTAAGTAATGAATGACACTCGATTCGGGTTTATCGTTGTTTTCGAAATATACGTCCAAAACATAACCCAAGCTTCTGAATGCGTAAAACGATACCCCTATAAATTGAAAAATACCAACTTCACCCAATCCAAACCAATCGTAAATATGTTTGAAAAATAGTATTAATCCTACGTTAAGGGCAACGCTTACAGTCAAAAAACCAACTTTTTTTGAATCTGATTTTGCAGCATAAATACCTTTGGCAAGGTAGAAATCCAAACAGGCTGAAACGACCAAAACAAAAACTGCATATCCCGATAGAAAAGTGAAAAACCAAATGTTGGCTAACAGTAAAACTCCGGTTCGAATTCTTGGTTTTTGGGAAAATCCCAAGTAAAACCAATACAAAATAAACCAAAATATAAAGAACGATGCCGAGTTAAATGCCATATTATTTGATTCTCAAACGTTGACCAATTCGTAAATTATCGCTTCTCAAACCATTAATTCGTTTGATTTCTGCTACTGAAGTTCCGTATCTTCGAGCAATGCCATATAATGTTTCTCCTGAATGCACGGTGTGGTAAACCACTTTGGGACGAGGTGCTTTTTGCTTTTTCGGGGTAACGGGTTGATAGTTTTCTTTTTTTACAACAGTTAAAATTTTTAACTTTCTACCTGTTTTTAGGGAGTAAGAAGGCAGTCGATTCCATTTTTTTAAGTCCAATACACTTACATCATATTGTTGCGCAATAGACCAAGCGGTTTCACCGCGTTTAACTATATGGGTTTTCCAAACTTTCTGGTATTCTACGCCCTCAACATGTTGTCCCGGAGAGGAATCTTCTGAATTGATACTATCTGCTTTCTGAATTCCAACCAAAGGATTGACCGGGTTTAATTGAATAGGATTGGGTGAAATTACATTGCCATCCCCCAAATTTAATGTATCAAAGCAAGGAATAATAATTCCGCGCGAAGTATCGGGTTTTTCAATTAATATGCGGTGGGTATTTCTAAAGGCCTGATAAATCAGCTCACCCTTTAATTCGTAACCATCTCGGGTTAGGTGCACTCCGTCGCGATTGGCTAAATTCATGGATTTCCATGTTCGCATCGACCGAATCCCACCTGCCACACGATACCAATCGTAAAATGCAACCCGTTCACTGGCAGCTACTTCTGAAATTAAATATGAAAACACAGAACAAGCACCTAAACTGTATCCTCCCCGATGAATATCCTGACTATTGGAAAGAATAATTACCGCCCCTGGCGCAAATTCTTTGAACAAATTAATAATGGATACCAAATTCTCACGAAACTTCTCTCGATCCATTCCCTTGTTATAAAAATCATTGGCACCTACATCCAAAATAATGGCATCCGGTTTTAAAATTCCTAAATGCTGGGGCAATCGATCTTCACGCATGATGCTGTAATGTCCAGCCCCATTAATTCCGACACTGCTGTATAGCACTCCGTTGTTTTTTGGGGATTCTATACTGATTCCATAAATTTCAAATTCCTGCTGATTACTGTCGGCGTTGATGAACTCAAAACGATACCAAGGATAACCGGAGTTAAAATTAATCGTAATTTCATCGGTTAATGTGTCTTTTTCCGATTCATAAACATTTACCACCTGTGTTTCTCCCGGTGTAATAATTTTTATATCAAATGATTCAGGACTCCTTCTACAAAGAATTTTCATTTTCGTGAATTCTTTTTGAATGGATCCCTCTTTGAATTGAAGTTTGAACTGCGCTCTAACATCAAATGTCTTAGAAGTTACACCGCTTACTCCCAAACTCAACTCCGGACTTTTTTCTACATTTTTGGCATACAGCCATTTTCCGGTATGAAAACACTGGTAATCTGCTGCTGTATGAGTTTTTGCAGTGGTGTATGGAAATACGATTCCTCTTCCAGAATAACCGAAAGTATTTCCAAGCAACATGCGTGTTTCGTTGGTAAAAATGTCTGCTTGAACATGAGAATCACCAATATGGAGAATATTTACTCGTTTTTTTTCCGAATGATGCAATTTTAAAAATAAAGGTCTCAAAAGAGATTTATCATGTGCTTGAAACACATTCGTGGTTGAATCAATCCATGGATATTCCTTGTAGTTGAAATTTTGCCATCGAACCGCTTGACCGCTCAATTCTATGTTCAATAAAAATAGCGTGCAAAAGAATGTATAACCCCATTTTATTTTTATAATCATACTTTTTGCCCTTTCTTATGGTTGCTCTCCAGTTTATTTTTTTTAGGATTCACCGCAGCCGGTGATTGGGGTTTAGGCTTATTAACTAAAATCTTTTTCTTTGTAACAAGCGGTTGACCTGAAATTAATCGGTGTTTTTGATAAGCCGTTATCAACTCTGAAGTGAGTTTCTGTGCAAATATTCGTTGTCCTGTGGGTGTCAAATGTCCATCTAATCCCGCCCATCCTTTTTTCTTCCAACCCAAAATACCCCCGTCTTTTTGCATTAAACTATAAAAATCAAAATAGCTGAATCCTTGTTCATGGGCTAATTCTTTCAACCAAGTATTTAAAATGTTTGCACTGCTGTAACTTTGAGGCTCACCACCTTTCTCATATCCCATATCTCCAGGACCTATAACCAAAAAGGAAGTATTGGGACAATTCGCTTTAAATTTCTTAAATACGCTATTGAATAATCTCAACAACCACTTTTTACTTTGTTCATCACTTTTGAGGTAAGGAACAATGTTATTGCCATAATGGAACACGATCAATTGGGTGTTCTGTTTTTTGACTTGTGTTTCTAGAATTTGATTACTTATTGAATTCAATCCATCTCCCGAATGCCCTCGAATACCTAAATTGTCTAACTGAATACCTTGTTTTTCGCCTTCTATATATAAACCGTGAACATTTAATTTTACCCCCTTACATCGAATGGATATTTTTCCATGAATGGTGGTGTCGGAAATATGGAATTCTTGGTAATTATTGTACTTAAAACTTATTTTCGACCGTTTCCAACTCGAATCTTTAGCAGATTTCCATTCTACAACCATCAACGAATCACTACTTGCAGCCAATACCAATTGCTTGAATGGTGTTCCTTTTAAGATATTCAATTGCAGATAATTGAATTTTTTGGGATCATTATTCACAGGTGTGAATGCCAATCCTGAATGACAAAATTCTACTTTTCTTTTTTTGTCCTTAAAGCAATTCAACTTTTTAAAATCCGGTTGTTCACCCAATTCCAATGAAGTATAAGACGCCGGATTGCTAATGGGAATATATCCCAAACCATTCCCCCCGAAATAATTTTGAAGAATCTGACGAATATCTTTGGTAATTCGATCGCCTTCAATCTGAGAATCCCCGTAATACCAAATTCGAACCAATTTTTGACTTGATTCGTCTAAGGCACTGAAAAAGTTCGATAACCCATGACTACCGGATTCTTTCACTTGCAAAAGTTCTATGGACTTGATCAGCGTGTCTAACTGTTTGCGCTGTTCAACTGTAAGATGAATGGTGTCTTTGGAACGTAATTGTATTTTCTCAACAGGAGAATCTTTTATGTTAGATAAAGATTCAAATCCTTTAGATTCAGGCAAAATGGCCGACTGCAACAAAGCCGTGGCTTTTTGAGTACTTGTAATTGTTGAATCTTTGCTAACAGTCCAAAATTCTAACGGGTTTTCACCCCAAAGGGGCAAAGCATCCCAATAGGAGAGTGTAGAAATGCTCAAAATACATCCAAGCGACAGAATTGAAAATCCGAAAGCAGCAGAATTTTTCAAATTATCCCTGTTTTTTTTCAATAATCAATCCAATCATATCTCCAACGTTTTTCATGGAGATGAGTTCTTTGAGTTTGAATTTTACACCAAATTCACTTTCTACTTCTGCAATCATAGTCAAATGAGTGAGCGAGTCCCAACGATCCACTTTTTCAGCATTTAAATCGTCAGTAATAATAATATCGGGTGTAGAAAAAACGTTTCTAAAAATGATTTGTAGTCTTTCGGTAATTTCGGAATGTGTCATGATAAAGTTACTATTGCGTGAAAATTCTCTCCATTTTTACTTTGCAAGAATCTCCTAGCAAATTTAAACGAAGAATTTCAGGATTACATTGTGTTTCAATCACATTAAATCCTAATTTTTTATATAAATCAAATGCTTGGTGATTGTTTTGCAACAATTGAATTTCGTGTTGCTTTGTGGTATGTTGAATACCGATATACTGCAGTAAATTTCGCATGCATCCCATGCCTCTAAATTGAGGATGTGTATATAAATGTTCAAATTGCAAAGTGCCAGGTAATCTATAAATGCTGATTTTCGATACTTCTTGCAGTAATTCGAATCGATCGCGGAACTGTTTTCCCAACATCGAAGAGAGGATCTGAGTTTTTAACATATCAGAAGAAACCCCACTCAATGATTCCACCCAAACACAACAACCTGCAGCGGCCTGCCCATTCACTTCAACAATATACCAATAATCTAAAAACCATGGCTGATCTTCGATTTCTTCATCAAAAATTGAGATCATGAGCCCTGCAAATTCCTTTTCAGTCAGTCCAAATAAAGACGTGTAAGGGAATACCTCTGAACCGGATTTTTCCGATTCAATAACACATTGAACAATGAATGAAATATCTGAAATATTGGCTTTTCTAAAGGTCATGACTTTTGTTTTACATACAAATCAAGCAGCTGATTTTTGTCTATTTTGCCATTAGTATTCAACGGAAATTCTGGAATTACATGAATTTGATGAGGAACCATATACCATGGTAATTGAGCTTTTAATTCTATTTCCAACCACTGAACATCCCATTGTTTCGAAACTCGATTTACACAAAATAAATGCAGCCGTGTACCCGATTCAGACGCTTCTGCTATTGCTTTAAATTGAGTTTGTTCCAAAACACGACTTGCCGCAAATTCCAATTCACTCAATTCAATTCTATATCCTTGAACTTTAACTTGTTCGTCCAATCTACCCAAGCAATAATAATCCTCCCCATCAAACTCAGCTAAATCGCCACTTAAATAGTAACCGTGTTGAAATCTTGCCTTTTGCTCATGGGTTGAATGCAAATATCCGTGGGTAGTTTGTAAACCACCCAATAATAATTCGCCGCTCTCAGCCAATTTTAATGTTACATGCTTGAGTGGATCGCCAATGCAAACTATTCCATTTTTTTGTTTCGGGGGATGTAAAAGCGGATGAGCCGTATATCGAGTGCAATAAATGGTTGCTTCTGTAGGCCCATAAACATTATCGATCTGTGTTTGGGAACAACATGCTATCCACGTTTTCAATTGACTCACTTTAAAGGCTTCTCCACAAAATTGAGTGTATTTTAAGTGTGGTAATTCAATATCCTCTGCATAAGGTGCTAACATTTCAACTGCCGATGGCACCATCAATGCAAAGCTAATCTGTTGACTTTCTAATACATCGTAAAGAGCCAGCGGTTTGATAATCGATTTGTTTAAAGTGTGAAACGATGCTCCCAAACACAAGGGTATCAAGAAACTGGCAACAGAAAGGTCAAACGTTAACTCAAACATCTGAAGAAATCGGTCAGATTCAGAGAGTGAATATCCCAAATTACCAAATCCCTCGTAAAAATGTTGAAGGTTGGAATATGAAATCGGAACGCCCTTGGGCTTTCCTGTAGTTCCAGAAGTAAATAAAATGTAGGCAGTAAAATCGGAATTTACATTTGAATTTTCGATTAAACTCAATTGCTTAACTAAATCTGCATTATCCTGCTCAATGGAATTGTTATAAATAAGATTGTTCGAATGGAGGTTGTCGGTTGAGTTCGAATCTGCGTTATCCTGCTCATGGGAGATTAACTCACAAAGTGAATTTAAATGAAAAAGACCCGAAGAACCAATAACAGGCGCATCTTCTGGACCAAACCAAGCATCCAGTTCTGCCATGTCCAAAATGTCTTCTAATCGATTTGTCGGATAAGAAGGTTGAATCGGCACAAATGCACACCCGTTGAGCAAACATGCAATTATGTAGCAGTATGTTTCGAATTGGTCTTCGATAATTACTCCAATTCGAAAATTGAATTTATCATGATATCGTGTACGCTTCGATTCCCCCGAATATTGCTCTGCCGTTATAATCCCGCCGGATTCAATTTCTGCGAATTGTATTTTTCGAAATTCAATCAACCACCGACTGTAAAGTTGTACGATTAAAGAAAATTCTCGATAGGAATACAATTTACCCTGAATGGAACAACATATTCTCTCGGCATCGCGTTGGGTAAAATCAAACAACGAATTCCATAAATCCTGTAAAAACGGAACCACATTTTTTTCCTTAATGTGCATAGAACTATGGAATTAACAATTCAATTTTAGGTTCGAAGATAGTAGAATTTATGAGTTCAATTTATTAGAAACCAATTGATTGGTGATCTTCGGATCTGCTTTTCCTTTCGAACGCTTCATTACTTCACCTACAAACATTCCCATTAAACCGGTTTTCCCTTTTTTGAACTCTTCCACTTTTTCGGGAAATTCTTTTATTACTTGCTCCACCAACTCTTCGATAAACGAAGTATCGTTGTTGGTAGCTAAATTCAATTTTTCAACCAATTCTTTGGCCGTAACTCGCGGTGAATTGATTAATTCAGGAAATAATTTTTGAGAAGCTATACTGTGATTGATAACACCCGAATCAATTAATTCGATGATTTCAGCAATTTGATTCGGTGTTAATTTAAATTGCGATAAGCTCAACGCATTTTCATTTAAATAACCTCTTATTGTTATCGAAACCCAGTTACTTGCCGACTTGTAGTTCTTGTTAAGCCGCACAATTTCTTCAAAATAATGTGCACTTTCTTTATCATCCACCAATACAGACGCATCGTACTCACTTAATCCGTATTCTTGCGTAAATCGATTCAATAAAACAGCAGGTAGTTCTGGCATTTCAGAACGAACTTGCTCAATAAACTCCGGAGTTACAATGGTGGGTGGTAGATCGGGTTCAGGAAAATATCTGTAATCGTTAACGGCTTCTTTTTTTCTCATGGAGAAAGTAGTACCAGCTAAGCCATTAAAACCTCGAGTTTCTCCAGCTACCTCGCCACCATTTTGTATGATTTCAATTTGCCTGTGAATTTCAAAGTCAATGGCACGTTTCACATTCGAAATAGAGTTCATGTTCTTTACCTCCACTTTCGTCCCAAAAACTTTAGATCCCTTGGGCATAACAGAGATATTCGCGTCGCAACGTAAACTTCCTTCTTCCATGTTGCCATCACAAATTTCCAAGTAACGCACCAAGCGACGGATTTCAGTAACAAAAGCGTATGCCTCCTCTCCAGTTTTAATATCGGGATGGGTAACCACCTCTATCAATGGTGTGCCAGCTCGATTATAATCCACTAAAGTATCATATAAATCCTGGTCGTGCATGCTTTTACCGGTATCTTCTTCCATGTGGATGCGAATCAATCCAATGGATTTTGATACACCATCTTTCGTCTTTATAGGAACAAATCCATTAGTACATAGAGGGGTGTCGAACTGGGTAATTTGATACCCTTTAGGTAAATCGGCGTAAAAATAATTCTTTCTAGAGTAACGATTAATCCGAGTAATATCGCAATTTAAAGCCAATCCCATTTTAATTGCCTTCTCAATTGCGGCCTGGTTGTGCTTTGGTAGCGTTCCAGGATGCCCCAAGCTGATAGCACTTACCTGAGTATTTGGCATGGCGCCATATTCAGTAGCATCCGAACTGAATGCTTTGGTTAAGGTTTGTAATTGTATGTGAATTTCTAGTCCAATAACTGCTTCAAAATCGGGATTCATCGTATAAATAATCAAGTTCAACAAAGATACAACGATTCAGTATATAAAGGAAGTGATTTGATTTAGGTTGTATAAATTGACGTATCTTTGCAGCTTAGGCAGTTCGTTCTATCGACTTGATTCGTCAAGTAGGAAAGTCCGGGCAACATAGGGTAGCGCACTTCCTAACTGGAAGGGAGTTGAATAAACTTACAGCTAGTGTCACAGAAAATTACCGCCTGCTTGCAGGTAAGGGTGAAAAAGTGAGGTAAGAGCTCACTCGTTTTGATGTGAATCAAAATTGGGACAAACCTTGCGCGTTGAAAGACCAAATATATCCGGATCAAAGGGTGACCCGCCCAATTGCTCGCAAGCCGGAAGGGTAGGTCGATGGAGGTATGCCGTGAGGCATATCCTAGATTAATGATAGAAAGCACGGCACAACCGTGTGTACAGAACCCGGCTTACAGAACTGCCTTTATTTTTTAGGAAGCACGGCACAACCGTGTGCACAGAACCCTGCTTATAGAACTGCCTTTATTTTTTAGAAAGCACGGCACAACCGTGTGTACAGAACCCTGCTTATAGAACTGCCTTTATTTTTTAGGAAGCACGGCACAACCGTGTGTACAGAACCCGGCTTATATAACTGATTTAATTTTTTAGATTTTTAAAAAAAATGTTGCATTGTATTTATTAAAAGCATTATCTTTGCACCATTGTTACAGACGGAAACGTCAACATCAATGCGAAAGTAGCTCAGTTGGTAGAGCATCACCTTGCCAAGGTGAGGGTCGCGAGTTCGAGTCTCGTCTTTCGCTCCAAATCAAGCCCCTCATAGGGGCTTTTTTTATGCAGCATTATTTCAATTTCCTTCACCTAAATTTAATCAAAACTCAGTGTAATCAAAAATAATAGCGACGACTTTAAATTCGTTCCATCACCTAAATTTAATCAAAACTAGGTGTAATAAGCTGATTTTGCACACTTAATTCCAATTGCATCACATAACAAAAAAGGCCACCTTTTCAGGTGGCCTTTCGATATACATTCAATAATTTTTATTGAGCTTTCTTTCTGCGTTTGGTTTTCTTGTTTTCTCCACTCGAAGAAAGTTTGTTATACCCCTTCTTGCTGTTTCCAACTGGAGAACCTACACGAATCATAGCACAACGGAAACCTAAATAAGAAGTGCTTTGATCTTGATCCAAGAAACGACGAGTTCCAGGAGTTGCGTAATATGCACGATCTGTCCAGTTACCGCCTTTAATCACACGCGCTTTATCATTCACCAAACTGGTAATTCCGTATTCGTAAGATAAATCTGCCTCAGTAATGCCTTTTTGAACATCTTTATAACCAATGTTGTCTGCTTGTGAATAATTGCGGCGACCACCTTCTTTAATTTTGGTAGCAACTACATCTTCGTAAACCAAACGACCTAATTCGTCTTTATCTTGGATACCGTTAGTTCCATTAGGATCCAAACGTACGGTTTCAAATTTGTTTCCACGGAAAGGCATAAATGCATCCATATCTTCTAGAGACAAAGGACGATATACATCCATAACCCACTCAGATACATTACCGTTCATGTTATACAAACCATATGCATTTGGCCAATATGAAAATACAGGAGTAGTGATAATACCCGCATCGTTTAAATTACCACCTGCTAGACCCGCATTATCACCTTTGGCACGCATAACGTTCATACGGATCATACCACGATTCTTTTCTTTACCTTCTTTAATGCGGATGGTGTAATCATTCCAAGAGTAAATCTTGTTTTGCTCTATATTATCGAATTGTGTTTCTCCAATATTTGCTTTAGCAGCATATTCCCATTCAGCTTCTGTAGGTAAACGGTAATCAGGCAATAAGACACCGTCTTCCATAGTTACCTTGTAACGTTTTTGGTCTTTTTTCTTTGATTTTGAATAGTCTTTCAAAGGTTTTTTACCAATCATATTGGTTTTTGATGGCTTTGCAGCAATAACTTGGCCAGATTCATCAACACCACTGAAAATACCAGCGTCTTGACCAGCTAAGTAAGCACGAGTATTGAAATTGTGGAAAGGATCTTGCTGTAAAGTTCCATTAGCCACGTCGAAACGAATGATTTTTTCACGATCCAAAATCATTTCATTCACCCGGTCAGTTCGCCATTTTGCAAATTCAGTTGCTTGGTGCCAATTAACTCCTACTACAGGATAATCTTTGTAAGCTGGATGGCGGAAATAATACTCTACAAACGGCTCGTTGTAACCCAATTTACTTCTCCAACAGTTGGTATCAGGAAGAACTTTGGTGTAAACCAATTCATCAACCCCTAAAGATTTTCCTGCATAGGTCATCTCTTTAGCGCGACCTACACCCACGTTAGGGTTGTACACACGCATCAACCAGTACACGTATTCACGGTATTGTTTGTTGCTGATTTCAGTTTCGTCCATGTAAAAAGAATGTACAGTAACCGTTCTCTCTACATTGTTGTTGTCGTACTGAAGATCAGATTCAGTGTTACCCATTACATAAGCACCACCTTCAATTAATACCAAACCGCTACCGGTTTCTTGCCCTTTGTACTTTGGATCAGCAAATCCACCCCATTTTGGACTGTTGTAGTCTTGGCCAGTGGTCAAGCTCTTGTTCTTTGGTTTGCACGCAGAGAACATCAAAGCTACCGCTGTTGCCGCAAGTATTACATTTGATTTCATTTTCGGAATGATAGTCATTTGTTTTAATTTTCGTTTGTCATTAATAACGACAGAATTGTCGTATTATTTGCAAACATAAGGAAATTTTCATAAAAACAAAAAGGAACTTCGGCAGAAGTTCCTTTTTTTATAATTCAATTTAAATTAATTTTTAGAATTCAGGACATTTCAATGGTTTGAATGGTTTAGATCCTGGAGGAACACACCAATCGATTGTGGCGCTAACTTCATGCGATGCTGGAATTGCGCTTCTTCCGTCTGATACAGTGAAATCATAGCTATAGCCGAATTTAAATCGATCTTTTCTGAATCCAACTAACATGATGATCGCATCTGAGGTTCTATAATTTCCAAACGTTTGACGGAACCACAGACCTGTAACCAATGGACCTTTATTCGCATAGAAACCTAAATTCAATTGAGTAAAGTTTCTTTGCATCATAAAGAGCATGTTGGGAGAAAACGTATTTTCTTCAAAACGCGATTTAGATGTTTTAAATACTCCACCTGCGTGAACTGTGTATCTAATTGGCAATGTTTCGTCAGGATTCTCATAGAAACTCCAGTTGGGTTGGTTGATGTTATGAGCTGCAAAACCTGCGTAAAATTTGGAATTGTATATAATCCAACCCGCATTGAAGTTAGGATATGTAATGTTTACGTTGGGTTTTTGTTCACCTGTAGGAAGCGCAAATCCTTGTGTCGGTAAAATTTGATCTCCAAATTTCAAACGGTTCCAATCCAAACTTTTAAATGCCAGTGAACCTTGCAACCCAAAACGCATAAATGCTCTTTGACGACCTCTTCCTAAAGGAACCAAATAACTATATACCCCAGAAACAGTTGTGGATGTTAACAATCCACTTCCCGCGATATCATGAAATACCATGGCACCAACTCCACCACCTACAGCAGGTATGTGTTGATCCCAAGAGGCACTCACTGAACGAAAAGTACCAGGAAGACTAGGCCATTGATTCCGATAGTTAAGCGCCATTCTTCCTGCCGCCCCAGTTTGGCATACAGCCGAACCAGCTAATGCTGGGTTGGTGTAAACGGGTGCAGCGTAAAATTGTGTCAATTCAGGATCTTGGGCCTTCAAACTAACGCTTCCGGATATCAACACTCCTAAGAGCAAGTTACGTAGTGTTATTCTCATAAGGGTTCTTTACTTGGGTAACAAATGTACGGATAAAACGATTTAAACAAAAAAATATTTTAAAACTACTGACAATTTAATTGCAAATAGCGTTGCCTCACCTTTTTTATATGACTTATTTTAACCCAATTATACCTTTTTTTATTTGAAACCTCTATTTAAATAGCATGAACACTTTAAATAAACAGAATCCAATCCAATGAATCAATCCAAAATGCCAACAGAGTATAAATTACTTAATCAATAGATTGTCAAATTTTAACCATTATTCAAAAATGAAAACCTTGAAAAATCGTAGAATACCTATATTTACCGAGTAATTTTTGAAATTGTTGACAAAATAAAGTTGCCTTATCCTACGATTCAAGCAATAATCTATAAGTTGTTTTCGTTAAAATGATTATTTTGAACAGAATATTATCTATAGGTTTGGCTTTAAAGTTATCAGTTTTCAAAACTCCTATCTCCCCAAATACATCTTCCCCTAAAAAAGAAAAAGAGCAATGAAGTGTTTAACCCATAAAAGATTGATAATGAATAAGTGGTCTAAAATTTTGTGTTTGGCATCCTTAATTTTGATTTGTCAATCTAATTCAACTGCCTTAGCTCAAAGTGCAGAAATACAACAACGTGTTTTTACCACTGGGAAATGGGTAAAACTGGAGTTTGGGGCTTCAGATGTGTACAAGGTGACTTATAATGACTTAAAAAATTGGGGATTTGATTTATCAAATTTGGATCCCCGTGACTTTCACTTTTACGCCATACAAGGGGCTGAGCTCGATTTGGTTAATCGTTCTAATCTGGCAAATGGACATGCGCCTGAGATTCCAATTCATGTAGAAGGACAAGAGGATGGAATCTTTGATCCAACCGATTATATATTGATTTTCAAAGAAAGTACTAGGACTTGGAAATTGCAAAACAACCAATACAGACATCAAATCAATAAATATTCGAATTCTTCAATCGGAGTGTTGGGTTGTCCATCAAAAGGGTTTTCAAATAATACCTACCCCGGAATTCGAATTCCGTCGAGAATATTCAATTATAACGCCAATGCTGAGTTGGTGTCAAAAGTGAAGTATTTGAATGTTCATGACTCTGATATGGTAAATCCTCAGAAAATGGGAACCATGTGGTTAGGTGAAAAATTGGGCAATGAAACCTTGAAAAGGACGTACAATTTTAGTTTACCCTCATCAATGGATTCTATACAAGTAAGAATTGCAATTGGTGCCGCAATGATAGAGGGTACGGGAATTTTGCGAATTACCATTAATTCTAACAGCTATACAATTCCTTTGCGTCGAATAAGTGTGTCGGATGAAGCAGTTTTTCTAACCGAACGTTTTTTAACTATTTCTAATCCTGGAAACAATTTGAATGTAGGTTTTGAACTCAGTCGTCCGAATAGTCAATCTTTTGCCTTAATTGATTTTATTGAGATTTTGGGAGACGTTAATCCGGTTTTGGAAAACAACAAATCCACCATTATTCGTTTACAACCTGATTATTTTAACAAAGGAAACGTACAATACAGCATACCAGTAAACGGTACACCCAAAGATTATTCGGTATGGGATATTAGTAATACCTATGCAATTAAAAAGTTGGAAGGTGTTCAAGCCAATTTGAATAGCATCGCATTTTCCATACCAGCCGATAGTTTTATTTCGAGTGTGGCGGTGTTTCAAACCAGGAGTTTAGCATCCCCCAAAAAAATCGGAGATATAGCGCTTAAAACTTTAGTTAAAACTTCGGATAAAAAGAATGTATATCTAACTTCAAACCAATTTGTTGGATTTTTGAAATCCAGTTTAATCAAGAGTGAAGATTACTCTGTAACAGTGGAAGAAATTTATGATTACTATGGTGGAGGGCAAGCTGATATTCGAGCAATTCGCGACTATTTTAGAGATCAACATTATTTAAACGGTGGTTTAAACAACATCATTCTAGTGGGATCGACTTCCTATGATCCGAAGAATCGCGTAAAAAACAACAGCCTTATAGTACCTATTTATCATTCAAATGGTACACAAATTACTTCTGCTTACTGTTTGGATGATTTTTATGGATATTTGAATGCATTTCAAGGCGACCCTGAAATAGGCCGAAGTTCAATGGTGGTCCCAGTGGGAAGAATTCCAGCAAGAAATCTGGATGAATTGAAGGGATATTGGAATAAATTGCAGCAATATGGTAATTCTAAATCTTTGGGAGCTTGGAGAACCAAATTGGCGTTTGTTGCTGATGATATCGACGCATCTTGGGAGGCTGAGTTTACCGTTGAATCTGAAAATTATGTGGATTATCTGAAAGAAAATCATCCCACTTTAAAAGTAGAACCTATTTATGCTGATGCATTTAAACAAATAACCAACGGAAATAACGAATCGTATCCGGGTGTAACAGATGCAATAAGAAATGCATTTGAAAAGGGGAGTTTGTTTGTAAATTATCAAGGCCATGGCGGTGAAAAAGGTTGGGCCCAAGAATCGTTCCTAGACGTTCCATTGGTGAAGTCCTTCAAGAATTTAAATAATCAGCCCATTTTATTCACAGCTACTTGCGAATTTAGTCGGTATGATGACCCTGAATTGCAATCAGCTGGAGAGTTAACCATGTTAAATCCCAATGGTGGAGCCATTGCTTTGATGACAACCACTCGCAAAGTTTGGGTTGCAGGAAATTCATTGATTAACGATGCTTTTTGGAAACAGTATGGCTTCCCCAAACCCAATGAACCTATTCCAACTCTGGGCCAAATTTACCAACGATTAAAAAATAGACCTTCACCCAATTCAGAAGACAATAAATTTGCCCTTTTGGGCGACCCATCCATGAAATTATCGTTTCCAGAACATGTAATTCTGGTAGATTCTATCAATGGGATTGCTTCAACAGATTTCACAGACACGGTAAAAGCTTTTTCAGTTGTTACAGTTAAGGGGCATGTGAATGAGAGAATGAAAGGATTGTTGACCGATTTTAACGGGGTTTTGGAAGTAGAAGTAATGGATAAGCCCGTTACGCAGTTTACGTTGAATAATGATGGTAAAATGGCGCCCATTCCATTTTCCGTAGAGAAAAGTTACATTTTTAAAGGATCTGTCAATGTAGTAAATGGGAAATATGAATTTGCGTTTAGTGTTCCAAAAGATATTGCATACAATGTGGCACATGGGAGAATGCTAATGTATGCCAATAACGGTGTTTCTGATGCCGCCGGTTTTTATAAGTTTCTTATCGGGGGAAGTGATATCATTAGTGAAATCGATACCATTGGACCCGTTGTGAAATGCTACATGCAAGACACTTTTTTCAAACAAAACGACCAAGTGTTGAAAGATGTTGATTTTGTAGCAAGAGTGAATGATTTGAATGGAATTAATTCTACTGGAGCCGGAATAGGTCGGGATTTGATGATTACGTTGGATCCAGGAACAGAAAATCAACAATCCTTTGTGGTAAATGAATATTTCAAATTCGATAATGGTTCCTATACATCAGGAACCATTAAATTCCCGTTGAGCAATTTGAAGCCAGGTAAACATTCAATAAGTTGTGTTGCATGGGATATATTCAATAATTCTGGTTCTGGACAAGTGGAATTTGAAGTAGTTCCAGGTAGAAAATTATTGATTCCCCGAAGCGGTGCTTACCCAGTGCCATGCAATTTGTCGGAATTTCCTCTAAATATTTGGGTAGAACATAATCTCTCCGAAGAAGACATTCAAGTAGAATACGAAGTTTATAATTCTCAGGGTTCAAAGTTGTACAGCAATCAGTTCACAGAAATGATGAGCTCGACTAGAATAGAGTTTGAGCCGTTAAAGGATTTTAGACACTTGGGAGGCAGTTCGTTTTATGTTATTCGGATCACGCTAAGTACCAAAGATGGTTTAAAAGAGTCAGTTTCTGTTAAAGTATTGATTACACCATAAAAAGGATTCGATGATAAAAAATTTGCATTTTTCACAAAATTCAAAGTGTATTAATTTTAGGGGATTAAGAAAAAAAATTGTTATAAGCTCAAATCATATCTTATTTTTGCCATGTTACGTATGCGATATACATCAGTTTTAATAGCAGTTACTGCTTTATTAGTACAAAATAATTCTTCAGCTCAGACAGTTCTGACGCCACAAGAACTTGCTGGTCAATTAAACACAGTGACCACAATGGTGCCTTTTTTAACCATTTCTCCAGATAGTAGGTCTGCAGCTATGGGAGATGTTGGGGTTGCACTTTTCGATCCAGATGCGAACAGCGCCTCTTGGAACATCGCAAACCTGGCATTTGCTCAAAATAAAACAGGTTTCAGTTTGTCGTATGCTCCTTGGTTACGTCAACTGGTGGATGATGTCGGATTTTCCTATCTCTCAGGTTATTCAAAAGTGGGTAAAAATGCAGCGGTATCAGGATCTTTCCGGTATTTTTCACTAGGAAATATCAATTTTACTGATTTTGAAGGCAATCCTACCGGTAGTTTTAATCCCAATGAATTTGCTTTTGACATGGGTTATGCTACTCGTTTCTCTAATAAATTTTCCATGGGTGTAAACTTAAGATACATTTATTCGAATCTAATGGGTTCTGGTGCGAGGAGTGGTATTGACTATAACGCTGGGCAAACCATTGCCGGAGACGTGGCGATGATGTATAGAGATGAAATAAAGATAAATGGAAGAAAACACAAGTTCAATGTAGGTTTGAATTTGCAAAACATCGGCGGAAAAATGACGTATTCCTCCAAAGAGAAACGTGATTTTATTCCTATTAATTTTAAATTGGGTGCTGGTTACAAATACGAAATTGATCAATACAATGTTATCAATATTTACGCTGAATTGAATAAGTTGATGGTGCCAACTCGTCCTTATTATTTGCAGAAATACGATAACTCAGGCGATTCTTTGAATCCAAACAGCGGAAAACCAGTAATCATTGGAATAGATCCAAACGTAGGCGTAGTTCAAGGAATGGTGCAATCGTTTTATGATGCCCCAGGAGGATTTACAGAAGAATTAAGAGAATGGACTCCATCCGTTGGTTTTGAATATTTGTATCAAGAAATGTTTGCATTAAGAAGCGGCGTGTTTTACGAAGCTGCTACCAAAGGCGGTCGTCAATATATGACTATGGGATTGGGATTGAAATTTGAATCCTTAACATTAAACGCGGCTTACTTGGTTCCTTTTGCAACACGACACCCATTGCAGAATCAAATGAGATTTTCACTTTTATTTGATTTAGCGGCATTACAAGATGCAAATCCATAAATTTGCAACTGAATTATGAGTGAAGCAAGAGAAAGATTACTCCAAAAGAGAGAAGAAGCACTATTAGGTGGAGGGCAAAAAAGAATTGATGCTCAGCATTCTAAAGGAAAACTAACAGCGCGTGAGCGCTTAGAAATACTGTTGGATGAAAATTCATTTCAAGAAATTGGCGCTTTTGTAACTCACCGAAGCTCTGATTTTGGAATGGAAAAACAGAAAATGTTAGGTGATGGAGTAGTTACAGGCTACGGTAAAATTAAAGGAAAAACAGTTTATGTTTTTTCGCAAGATTTTACAGTTTTTGGAGGATCATTGTCTGAAACACACGCCGAAAAAATATGCAAAATCATGGATCTTGCTATGAAAAATGGAGCACCAGTTATTGGTTTAAATGATTCAGGAGGAGCGCGAATTCAAGAAGGAGTGGTTTCATTGGGTGGTTATGCGGATATTTTTTACAGGAATGTGCAAGCGAGTGGAGTGGTACCTCAAATTTCGGCAATTATGGGACCCTGTGCGGGGGGGGCAGTTTACTCACCTGCATTAACAGATTTTATTTACATGGTAGAAAATACCAGTTATATGTTTGTTACTGGGCCGAATGTAGTAAAAACAGTTACCAATGAAGATGTTACTTCTGAAGAATTAGGTGGAGCATCGGTACACGGTTCGAAAAGTGGAGTTGCACATTTTACTGAAGCAAATGAAGTAATGTGCTTAAATAACATTCGTAAATTGTTTGATTATATTCCTTCAAATTGCGAGGAAAAACCCAGTAAATCTGCTTATGTGCCTTCAGATGAATTGCGTTCAGCTCTGCAAAACATCATTCCAAACAATCCTAACCAACCTTACGATATAAAAGAGGTGATTGAACATGTAGTAGATGTCAGCACTTTTTACGAAGTTCATAAGAATTATGCAGAAAATATTGTGGTTGGATTTGCCAAATTAGGCGGGAGAAGTATTGGTATTATTGCTAATCAACCATCGCATCTAGCGGGTGTGTTAGATGTTCATTCGTCTCAAAAAGGTGCACGTTTTGTTCGTTTTTGTGATAGTTTTAATATTCCATTGCTCGTATTTGAAGACGTGCCGGGTTTCCTTCCTGGAACAGATCAAGAATGGAATGCCATTATTACTAATGGTGCGAAGTTGTTGTATGCATTTTCGGAAGCAACGGTTCCGAGAATTACAGTGATTACTCGAAAAGCATACGGTGGGGCATACGATGTAATGAATTCAAAACATATTGGAGCAGATTTGAACTTTGCATGGCCATCTGCAGAAATTGCTGTAATGGGGGCTAAAGGTGCCGCAGAAATCATCTTTAAAAAGGATATCGACTCAGCCGCAGATCGGATTCAAGCATGGAAAGAAAAAGAAACCGAATACTCCAATATCTTTGCTAACCCTTATCGCGCAGCGGAAAGAGGATTCGTTGATGAGGTAATTTTACCTGAAGAAACACGTACAAAATTGATCTCTGCTTTCGAAATGCTTGAAAACAAAGTAGTGAACATGCCTAAAAAGAAGCATGGAAACATTCCGCTTTAATGTTAAATTCAAAAAATCCATGATTTTTCCTTAAAACGTGTGAAAAACAGCGAAATATTGAATAAAAAACACATTTTTTGGCCTAAATCAGCATTTTTTTAGTTTCTTTGCTGTACCAAATTTTTTCAAAATGGACTTAAAAGAGATTCAAGCACTGATTAAATTCGTTTCTGTAAACGGAGTAGATGAAGTAGAAATCAATCAAAATGATTTCAAACTGGTAATAAAAAAGAATCCAGTTCAATATGCAACCGCACCAGTTCAAGCATATGCCATGCCAGCTGCGCCTGTTGCTGCAATTCCAACTGCTCCTGCCGCTGCACCTGCGGCTGTAAGCGCAGCTGAACCTGCTAAATCAGCATCCGCCGATAACCTAATCACTATTAAATCTCCCATGGTAGGAACATTTTACAGAGCCTCAAGCCCTGAAACTCCTTCATTCGTGAATGTAGGTGATGAAGTTGCTCCAGGTAAAGTAGTTTGTATCATTGAAGCAATGAAGTTATTTAACGAGATTGAAAGCGAAGTAAAAGGTCGTATCGTTAAGGTATTGGTAGATAATGCTACTCCTGTTGAATACGATCAGCCGCTTTTCCTTGTTGAACCTATGTAATTGTATCCCCCATGTTTAAGAAAATATTAATCGCAAATCGCGGTGAAATCGCTTTGCGAATTATTCGTACCTGCAAAGAAATGGGGATTAAAACAGTGGCTGTTTATTCAACTGCTGACAAAGAAAGTCTCCATGTTCGATTTGCAGATGAAGCAGTCTGCATTGGTCCTCCACAAAGCAGAGATTCTTATTTGAATATCCCAAGGATTTTAGCAGCAGCAGAAGTGACTAATGCCGATGCTATTCACCCAGGTTATGGTTTCTTGTCTGAAAATTCAAAGTTTAGCGCTCTTTGTCGTGATCATGGTATTAAATTTATCGGCGCAACACCCGAACAAATTGATATGATGGGAGATAAGAGTAACGCAAAAGAAACCATGAAAAAAGCAGGAGTTCCCTGCATTCCTGGTTCTGATGGTTTGTTGGATAGTGTTGATCAGGCCAAAAATATTGCAAAAGAAATTGGTTATCCCGTTATTATGAAAGCTACAGCGGGTGGTGGTGGACGTGGAATGCGTATTGTTTGGAACGACGATGAAATTGAGAATGCATGGAACTCTGCTCGTCAAGAAGCGGGTGCAGCCTTTGGCAATGATGGTCTCTACATGGAGAAATACATCGAAGAACCACGTCATATCGAAATCCAAATTGCAGGCGATCAATATGGAAAAGTGTGTCACCTTTCTGAACGCGATTGTTCTATACAACGTCGTCATCAGAAATTAGTTGAAGAAACCCCCTCTCCATTTATGACCCCCGAATTAAGAGAAAAAATGGGCAATGCTGCAAAAGCCGCTGCTCAAATTATCAATTACGAGGGTGTAGGAACTGTGGAATTCCTGGTAGATAAACACCGCAACTTCTATTTCATGGAGATGAATACTCGTATCCAAGTTGAACATCCCGTTACGGAGGAAGTCATTAATTATGATCTTGTTAAAGAGCAGATTTTGATTGCCTCTGGTGTGCCAATTTCTGGAAAGGATTATATCCCCCAAAAAGCGGCAATTGAAGTTCGTATTAATGCTGAGGATATTTATAATAATTTTAGACCTTCGCCTGGAAAAATATCTGTATTACACAAACCAGGAGGACATGGTGTTCGGGTAGATACACATATATATGCCGGTTACACAATACCCCCGTTTTACGATTCCATGATTGCTAAGTTGATTGTTTCTGCGCAAACCCGCGAGGAAGCAATCGTGAAAATGGAGCGAGCATTGAGTGAGTTTGTAATTGAAGGACTGCATACTACCATTCCCTTGCACCAACAGTTAATGCGTAATGAAGATTTCCGCGCTGGAAATTTTACCACGGCATTTATGAATACGTTTGAAATCAAGTAAAACGAGAAAGAATTGATTTCTGCTCTTGGAAATCATTACCCTATTCGAATTAGAAATGCAATAATTTTAAATATCATTACAATTAAAAAAGGCCGTTTTTACGGCCTTTTTTAATTTAGTTAGAGTATATCTTCTGTGATTTCTAAGGTTATAATTAAAAACTAGTCATTCAATTTTAAATAACTCAAACGACATTAATAAAGTTCTTATTTAAATCGAACCCCTTTAGCCAGAAATTTCACAGTGATAGCCTTTTGATTGGGTTGAGTTGAATCTTCAGATTCTATTTCGGTTGTATCGCGGTAAAAATGACCCGTGGCGTACAAATTCTTTTTACCAATATTTTTTGGAACAGTAAACTGCTCATCAAAGTCAACAATTAAACTTGAATCTGCAAACTCGTAAGCAAACCAACATCCTTCTGCTTGACACACATCGTGAACTCGACCAAAAACGGTTATTTCCTCACCGAATTTACCATTTTTCATCTGTTCGTTATAAGCTTCTCTGATCGAAACAGCTTTTTGTGTGTCAACAGGTAAACCAATTTGATTGTGATCTGAAGTGCAATATACCAGGCTCAATATGCCTATTACTACCGCTATTATTTGGAATTTAAATTTCATGATTCAAATTTAATCAAATAATATTTGAATTATTCCAGCGTTAAGTGGATTTATCTGAATACGCTGAATCTACTTTTAACTCGATCTAATTTTACTCAAGACCGAGGTGAATTTTTTAACAAGCGCTTGTTTTTAGTGAACATTATTAATTAACCCAGATTTGTAATTCACAATCAGAAAATCTTCCCACACCAATTGTATATTTTGATAATTGAGTATGTTTTGATTTTAAAGATTATCCAAATCACTAAATGCCACTAAATGCCCCAAACATTCAATGCAACTAAATAAATGAAACGTTCAACGCATCTACAACTCGGGATAAATCAAATAGGGTTGACGTTGTTTTTTGAAATTTTGAATGCCTTCTGACCAAGACTTTCGGATTTCTTCGGGTGACATACCCTCTTCAATTTGTTTTTGAAGTAGTTCGGTTCCACTTAATTTTTTAAAAAAAGAATTGAAAAAACGGGGTTGTTTTAAACGCTCAGATTCCGGTAATTGTTTCAAATAACCCTGATACTCTTGATTTAAAAATACTAACCATTCAATATAAATGTGGTGAAAATTAACCAAATAATCGGCCGCGAATTCTGTAAGTAGAAATCCTCGACAATCCTGATTTAAATACGGTGGGTTCATTGCTTTTCCCGGAATATTACTTGGTTTAAACAAATAGTTTCCTGAATTTAACCAAGGAGCTCCAAAGCATTCGAAGGGTTTATCGGTACCTCTACCCATGCTCATAATTGTTCCCTCAAAAAGTCCCAAAGAGGGATATAAAATAATTGATTCTACGGATGGTAAATTAGGTGAGGGCGATATGGGCAGTTTATAGGTTGATAAACGATTATAGTTCGAAACAGGAATGACTGTAAGTTTTAATTGTTCGCTGTTTTGTATCCATTTTTCTCCTTGAATCATTTTGGCGAGTTCACCCAATGTCATTCCATGTACTAAGGGTATTGGATGTAACCCCACCATACTTTTAAATGCGGTATCTAGTAAAGGCCCATCTACATATTGAATATTGGGATTCGGCCGGTCGAGCACAATCAATTCTTTGCCATATTGTGCACAACTTTGCATTACATAATGCATTGTGGTTAGGTATGTATAAAATCGAACACCAACATCTTGGATATCAAAAACAACAATATCCACGCCCTTCAGGTCATCTTCTGTTGGTGCAACGTGTTTGCCGTAAAGACTAATTATAGGAAGGCCTGTTTTAATATCTTTTCCAGATTTAACATGTTCACCATTGGCTGCATCACCTCTGAATCCATGTTCGGGTGCGAATATTTTTTTAATTTTGATACCGCGGTTAAGTAGTGTATCAATCAAATGTTTATCTCGGATAACAGAAGTTTGATTTGCAACAATCGCAATATTTTTATTTAATAATTTGGGAATGTACTTGTTGGTTTGATCGGCTCCTGTTAAGAAATCCCCGTTAGAATCTTTTTTGAGTTGAAATTCTTTTTTGGGATGTGAATTCAGCGTCTCATTTTTAGCATGGATTGGATATATTTCGAGAAAACATCCCCAAAAAATATATATATAAACTAAAAGGAATGTATTTTTGAACTTGATCTTGAATTGGAAATATTTCATAGCGTTGCGATTCCTTACAAAGGAACAAAAAAGTAAGTCAAGAAGTGTTTTTTTTCTTGCAATAATTTCGGTGGCATTGAGTATTTCTGTAATGAATATTGCAATTGCTACTTTGAAGGGATTTAAAAGTGAAATACGAAATAAAATACATGAAATACAAGGTGATTTTATCATAGATTCTGGAAAAAACGTTGAAAATGGAGAGCCTACTCCCATCGCCAATAAAGATGTTGATTCCATTTTACATCAAGTAAAATCCAATTCTATGTTTAAAGTCATTCCAACATCGGCCAAAGCATGTATTCTCAAATCCGATTTTGAGTTAGAGGGTGTATTGGCAAAGGGAATCGAAAAACAAAAGGTAGAGAATTTTCTTAAGCCCTTTATTAAAAACCAATCAACCATACAAGAATTGAATTGGTGCGCCATTTCAAAAACAACTGCGAAACGATTGAATATTGCATTGAATGATGAATTCACCGCAGTATTTTTTACGGCAGATTCTTTGGGAAATAATCGTCCAAGAGCACGGAAATTGGTTGTACGAATAATTTATGAAACCGGAATGGAACAAATTGATGCGAATTCCGTTTGGTTGGATCATCAAATTACCCAGAAATTTATGGAGGCAGGATTCCAATATACAAGCGTTGAGATTTGGAGCAATCCCCCCAAAGAGCAGCTTTTAATAAGCAAATCAGAACAAGCGAAGCTGAATAAAAAATTGAAATTGTATCTTAATTCTATATTGCCAAATCCAATTTTGAGAATAAATACTCTGGAAGAATACAATCGTCAAATATTTGATTGGCTATCAATTTTGAATACCAATGTTGCAATTATTCTAACGCTAATGATGTTAGTTTCTATCACTTCCATGGGCACAACACTGCTTATATTGGCAGTAGAACGTACACGATTTATTGGTTTGTTAATGTCGATGGGTGCACGTACATCAGATATTCAATTCATTTTTGTAATATTATCAAGTTTGATTGCTATTGGGGGAGTCGTTTTAGGAAATACAATTGCCATTAGCATTGTGTATATTTTCAATAAATACCAATGGATACAACTCAATGAAGAAATTTACTTTATTAAGAATGTAGTTCTAAGTTTGGATGTATGGGAATTGCTTTTAATTGATGTTGCTTCGTTGGTGTTGATATTTTTTAGTTTATTCCTTCCGGCACAATACATCAAGAAAATAAATTTGATCAAAGCAATTTCGTTCAAATAAGTGTGGTTTACAGCTCGAATATACAAAGCAAAAATCGACGCCTAAGCGTCGATTTTTGCATATTTTGCATTCTGTTCAATGAACTCTCTTCGTGGAGGAACTTCATCGCCCATCAACATACTGAAAACTCGGTCTGCTTCAGCAGCACTCTCTAACGTAACTCTTTTTAATGTTCTGCGAGCAGGATCCATGGTGGTTTCCCATAATTGCTCGGCATTCATTTCCCCAAGACCTTTATACCGCTGTACGTTTACAGAATCTTCTTTTCCTTTACCCACCAAATCTTGGATGGCTTTGTCGCGTTGCTCATCATTCCAGCAATATCTAGAGTCTTTGCCTTTCTTAACTAAATACAGTGGGGGAGTAGCAATATACAAGTAACCACTTTCAACCAATTTCTTCATGTATCGGAAGAATAGGGTGAGAATCAATGTACGAATATGTGATCCGTCCACGTCCGCATCCGTCATAATTACAATTTTGTGATAACGAAGATTATCGAGTATTAATTCTTTGATTCCTTCATCGTTGGTTCCAATATGCACCCCTAATGCAGTGAACATATTGCGCACCTCTTCGTTATCATAGATTTTGTGTTCGAGTGCTTTTTCAACGTTTAATATCTTACCACGCAGAGGTAAGATTGCTTGGAATTCACGATCGCGACCCTGTTTAGCCGTTCCGCCAGCTGAATCTCCCTCAACCAAGAAAATTTCGCAAACAGCTGGATCTGTTTTTGAACAGTCAGATAGTTTACCTGGTAATCCCATTCCAGACATTGCCCCTTTTCGTTGAACCATTTCACGCGCCTTGCGAGCCGCTGCCCTTGCTTGAGCTGCAATAATCACTTTATCAACGATGATTCTTGCTTCTTTGGGATGTTCTTCTAGGAAATTATCTAACATTTCACCCACTGCCACATCCACAGCTCCCATTACGTCGTTATTTCCTAATTTGGTTTTTGTCTGACCTTCAAATTGAGGTTCAGCAACTTTTACGGAAATTACACCTGTAAGTCCCTCTCTAAAATCATCACCTGAAATTTCTACTTTTACTTTTTCAAGTAGTTTTTCACGATCGGCATAAGCTTTCAGAGTTCTTGTAAGAGCTCTTCTAAATCCAGCAACGTGGGTTCCGCCTTCAATAGTGTTGATGTTGTTAACATATGAATGTAAGTTTTCAGCGTAACCAGTGTTGTATTGGAATGCAATCTCAATGGGAATCCCGTGTTTGTCGCTTTCGCAATAAATGGGTTCTGGAATCAATTTCTCACGCGTTCCATCAATATACGTTATGAATTCTTTCAGACCGCCTTCAGAGTAATATTCCTCAGTTCTGGACTGCCCGTTTTCATTTTTTTGACGGTCGTCGGTCAAAGTTAATCGTATGCCTTTATTCAAATAAGCAAGTTCTCTCAAACGATTTTGTAGTGTATCGAAGTTATACGTTTGGGTTTCTTGGAAAATACTATCATCTGGTTTGAATGTTACCTCAGTACCTCTTTGGTCTGTTGTTCCAACTTCCTTTACTGAATAAAGCGGTTTACCTATGTTGTATTCCTGCTGGAAAATTTTTCCTTCCCTAAAAACGCGTACTTGCAAATGCGATGATAGTGCGTTAACACAACTCACACCCACACCGTGCAATCCACCAGAGACTTTGTAAGTGTCTTTATCAAATTTACCACCGGCATGCAGTACGGTCATTACAACCTCCAAAGCGCTCTTTTTTTCTTTGGGATGCATATCCGTAGGAATACCACGACCGTCATCTAAAACTCGAATGGAGTTATCTTCCAAAATGGTGACGTGAATATTTCTACAATGACCCGCAAGCGCTTCATCGATACTGTTATCTACAACTTCGTACACTAGGTGGTGAAGACCTTTTGGCCCTACATCACCAATGTACATGGCTGGACGTTTTCTAACTGCTTCTAGACCCTCAAGAACCTGTATGTTGTCGGCACCGTAGTTGTTTTTGTTTTCCGTGCTCATAAATTTTGCTTTCCCTATTATTAATCGTGTAAAAATACGATTACTTTAAACAACGACCTATCAATTGGGTGCATACTTTTCCACAAAAAAGCAACTATTTTTCGCGAATTTGAAGTAATAAGAATGGGAGAAATTCAGACAGGAGGAATTCAGAAAATGGAGTACTGAATTTCTCCGGTAGCATTGAGGAATTCAACTACAGAATTTAGATATTTTCTCTGTTGTTCGATGCTCTTTAACTGAGAATCGAGAAATCTTAATTCACGTGTATTGATTAAAAAAACAGTTCCATCACCGTTACTGAATTTTTCTCTTTCCATCTCGTACAATTGTCTGTATCCGTTGGCGATATCATTAAACTGTTTGTATAGTTCTCGATTGTTTTGCACCTGAAATTTCAAGGATTTAATTTTCAAACGAACCTCATTTTCTTTGAATTTATATTCCAATTCCATTTGTTTGAAATCGTATTTAGCCATTCGGTAATTACCCAATTCCTTTCGTAAAAATAATGGCGAAGAAAATGCAATTCCAAATCGCTGGTTATTCAAATCGAAATCAGTACTTCCTAATCCTGCAGACAATAACTGATATTTTAAATCCAATTTTGGAAGAATGTCTTGTTTTCGTAACCGCATTTCGAGTTCCTTTTGATTTACTTTGCTTTCCAAAACATTCAAATAAGGTACATTATCCAAAACATCTGCAATTTTTAATGAAGTTGAAAATGCACTATCAAGAAAATTGAGTCCTAAAGCACTTGGAAAAATGGTATCTGCAATTTCCAAAGGGGTATAATTGTATTGTTTGGAATTTTCCTCTTTACGCCATAAATGTTTACTCATGGTAAGTTTGGCTTTGTAGAGATTTACTTCACCTTGTTGTAACCTTGCTTTGAATAGATTAAGCTGTATGGAGTTTTCTAATGTATCCATTCCGTTGCACCCCCCTGAGAAGAAAAGTTCGCGGAGTGCTATTTGACGTTGTGTAGTCAATTCTACACCAAATTTCAACGATTCTACTTCCCTATAATACAAGTACCAATCGATGTAATCCAACCAAATTTCACTGGCCGTTTGATTGAGAATATTCTTTTGTTCAAAAAGTGTTTGTTCTTTAAATAAACGGGCTTTTTGCAATTCTGTTCTTCGTTGATCGGTAATTAAACCTTTTAACAATGATATGTTTAACCCTATGTATTGCTGACCATTTAACCCCGTGTTTAACTCCGGATTGGTAAAACTACCTTGCCAATTATCGAACCCCATTTCACCAGAAACTGGTGAAAATGTGGGTAAGCTCAATTTACTTTCAGTGCCTTGATAATATTGCTTTCCGCTGAAGTTTTTTTCGCGAACATTCAATGCCAAGTACGGATCAAATGCCCCTTTTTTAGATAGAAGATAAGCCGATCCAAAATCTGCATTCAACTTAGCTACTTCTTGTAATGGATGAGATATCCGAACTTGTTCAATAGCATGCAAAATTGTAAATTCCGACCTGTTATTGAGCGTATCAAATTGTGCATTTAACTTTATTCCGAAAAAACTTCCCCCGAAAAAAAAGAAGAAAAAAATTCCGACCCCTATTTTGATCGAGTTTTTCACTGATTGTAAGAATGGTAGTTGATTCATGTATTAAATGGAGGGGATGAGTTTATTCAGACTTTTCTTCCTTATTTACTTTATCTGATTTTTTTGTGGGATCAACGCGGTTGTTGTGGTAGAAGTCGGGTGGGAATCCATTCAATTGACGCCAAAGTTCATACCAAACGGGTACTCGCTTAAGTAACATGTAACCACGTGCACCCACACCAATTTTTAGCTGCTGGGGCCAAGGCTTATCTTTAGAATCCATTTTTACCAAGATTCTGTATGTTCCATTGGGTTGTAAGGCATTATCGATGGCATAAATTTCACCTGGATAGGTACCATAAGAAAATTCAGGCCATCCTGAAAACACCATTGTTGGCCAACCATCAAAAACAAATCGGACAGGTGAACCAATTTCAATTAAGGGCATATCCATAGGTTTTACGTACAATTCAACCGCCAAATTAACATTAGATGGAACAATAGTACAAATGGATTGACCTTCCTTAATTGCAATGCCTACTCCATTCGATAACGTTTGGGAAACTAATCCAGATTGTGGTGCTCGAATGATGTAAAAACCATTGCGAATCAGGTAGTTAGAATAAATATTGCGCAACTTGGACACCTCACTTTCTGTATCCATTTGGGCAGAAATAGCTGAGAACCGATCGCTTTCAGTCTTGGCTAACTTTTCTCCGTATTCAACAGCGATGTTTTGAAGCTCTATTCGTGCATTTTCTATAGAATTCTTCGCCATATCAGTTTTCGCTTGTTGAATAGCTAGTTTAGCCAACATTTCTTGGTATTTTACTCTGCGATTTTCAATATCGAGTGGGCTTTTGATTTGCTTATTACCCAAGATGCTATCACGGTCTAATTGTTGTTTTGCGATTTTTAGATTTACTTGAGCAGCTTGTAATTCAGCCAGTTCAGAGCGGTATTTAATACTTTCTTGATCCAATTTAACTTTCGCTTTCTGAATTGAAAAATCACGATTTTTTTCTAATTGAATGATCTGTTTATTGATGGCATCCACTTTTGAAGAATACGATAAAATGGAGTTCTCTTTGGCTTCTATCTGAGTAGAGGTTTGGCCCAACAACCCCGGATCCAAGTACTCACTCTTTATCTCTGACAGCACCGCTATGGTGTCACCTTCTTTAACAAAATCTCCATCCTTAACATACCATTTGGTGATTTTTCCAGCAATTAATGTTTGTATTGCTTGGGGACGTTCGTTGGGTCTTAATGTTGTAACGGATCCTGTAGACTCAATGTTTTGTGTCCAAGGATAAAATAAAATTGCCAACCCAATGATTAATACGGTTGATATAATGCGTTGAAATTTTTTGCCCGTCCAAGGGCTGTCAGCCATATATTTAGATTGTATCATCGATCGTTGAAATTACATTAAGTTTTTCAGCAGATATACCGCAATCGTACAAATTTTCGACAGTCAGTATTAATTTTTCTACAGCATCCAAAAGAGTAATAATTAAAATTTCAGCCGCTAAAAATTGTCCTAAGGAAATTTTTTGGGTTACAAGCAAGTAACTCCCTGTGATCAGCATAAAGGCTGTAAATATTACTTTGGTAATAATTCCCAACCAAGCTTGGCGGTATAAAATGCCAAAATGTTGAGTACGTGCCTCTGAATATTGATTGATATGGTGATCAATTTGATCCTCAATTTCAGGGATAGTTCTTCTATCCTGAACTTTAAATAGGGTTCTAAGTGCTTCAGCTGATTTGAATTTGTAGTTGGATTCCGTTCTAGCTGTTTCAAAACCTCGTTTCCATGTTAAGCGCAATACAATAACAACCACGAGCATTACTATTAAGCCAAAGGTTAAAAACAAAGGATGGTATATGGATAGCAGCAACAAACCAAAGAAAGCCTGAAGTAATTTCCCGGTAAAATCAACAAGTAGTTTTGATAAGCTTTTTTGCAGAGTTACTACATCCATGAAATACCCAACACGGGCTTCCAAATTTGCAGGAACCTCGCGGGTGTTCGCCTTTAATTTGATCAGTTGATCTTTGTATTTTTCCCCAAAAAAAATGAATAATTTTCTCTGTATGCTATCAATGATACTCAATTGTGCTAGTTTGGTTAAACCGGCCAAAAGCACGCAAAAAGTAATGATTAACGATAGTAAAAACCAACTCGTGTTCAACCTGCCTGCCATTACGTAACCTATGATGGTTTGAATGCCTAATGGAATGGCAAGACTAATGAGTCCGGAAAAAATGGCATATACATACAGATACTTTATATTTCTCTTTTCTTGGTTCACTATATCGAAAATCAACTTCAAAGGTCTGTTCTCAGGAACCATCGGAGTAGTTAGATTTGAATTCGAATTTGGTTGCATGTTTTAATTTATTCTTACTTAATAATTATAGCGAAATACGGGTGAAATAAAACAAATCAATCTAAATTAATTTTATTCATCACATAAATAAATCTTTTAAAGTAGATTGAAATTCTATCAACCAACAAAAATATAGTGTATTAGTTTATTTTCCTCGACCCTGAATCATAATCAATGCCGTATTAAACATGATTTTGATATCCAAACCAAGCGACATATTCTCCAAATACAAAATATCGTATTTCATGCGGTCTATCATTTCATCCACTGATTCAGCATACCCATATTTAATTTGCCCCCAACTTGTTATTCCGGGCTTCACTCGATGAAGCCGTTTGTAAATAGGAGCTATTCTAATGATTTGATTGATAAAGAATTCGCGCTCTGGTCTTGGTCCCACCAAAGTCATTTGTCCCCAAAGAACATTGATGAATTGAGGTAATTCATCGAGTCGAGTTTTTCGAAGGAAAATACCCACTGAAGTTCTTCTATCGTCAGAATCAGAACTGAGTCTGGGGCCTTGGCTTTCAGCATCTACTCTCATGCTTCGAAACTTGATGATATTAAATGGAATACCGCGATAACCGATACGTTCTTGACGAAAAAAAACAGGTCCATTGGAATTTAATTTAATTACAATGGAAATGATCAAAAATAATGGCGATAATATGACCAATGCAATCACCGAAACGGCAATATCTATGCCCCTTTTGATGAATTTTTGCCAATAAGGCATCACCTCAAAATCGACCTCTGCTAACATGGCCCCCAGAATATTATTCATTTTAACCATTCCCAGCACTAAGTTGTAATCGCTAGGAAGTATTTTTAAATGAATATCTTCATTTTGGATAGTGTCTATTATGGTAGGAATTTGTTCCGATTCATCTGGTTCGTTGCACAATATAACATCTTCAATTTCATTCTCTTGAATGATACTTGGAAGTTGGGTCCAATTACCCAAAACGGCTGGCATAGAATCGTCGAATTGGGTGGTATTTTCATTTAAATCGATGCGTACAAATCCCATTATTCTGAAACCCTCCGGTATTTTGGCATTTTCTAATTCAAGAAATAGATTTTGAGCAACTTTTTTGGTACCAATTATCAAAGTATTATATCCCCAATTTCTCTTTCGTATTTGCGATATAGTAAAAGTTGAATTAATCATCCTAAACAACAATGTTGTGAAAAAATGAAATCCGAACAATATGAGCAATGAAACATAATAATCGTGATAATCAGAAACACTATCATCCAATATTAATGCGAAGAATAAAAATAATACCCCAAAAAAACTTGTGGACAGTGTGTTCTCCAATTCTTTTAGTCTTGATCGACGAAGTATATGCTGGTAATAACCGGTTAAAGCATACAAGAATATCCAAAAAACGGGAATTACTATCAACCCTATAAATAATTTGGGATCCAAATTTATAGGTATGCTATAACCGTGTTTTGATGCCTCAATATAATTTTTACGAAATAAGAATAACGCTAACCAGCTGATTGAAGCTGCCACCCAATCTGATAAAACGTGAATGAAAAGTCGCACTCGACTTCGTTTCTTGTTTATGGTAGATATAGCCAATTTTTATTGTTTTTAATGAGAGAAGTGAAATTATTCCAAATAAGTAACCCGAATGTTGTCTATTTTAACGTTTAAATCACCGGTGTATTCTTTGGGTTTGTCAAAACTAAACAGGATTAAATATTCTGTATTCGCAGGTTGGCCTTGAATTTCGTAAATGAGATTCGAATAAAACCGTTTCCAAACTCCTTTTGTCGGATTTGCTGTCATGTAGGGCACATACGATTCGATGAATTTCCCTACCTGCGTTCGGTCCGGTGTAAAGCGTTTTAATGCTAATGTGACAGGTAAGTCGGATTTGATATCAAATTCTACAAAAACTTCCCGACCATCCGCTGGTAAAAATTTAATTCTGTCAAAAATGGCCAAATCTATAGACTTAGCGGAATCGTTCTCAAAAATGTACGTATTGTGAAATTTATTGCTGCTTTTGAAATATCTTCCCAAAAGACTAAAAGAATCGGTTAGCACCGTCACGGAATCATTCCTATTGATTCGAATGGGAACCAATGTTGAATTTCCCGACTCGAAATCTTCCTGCCAAACCACTTTTGTATTGGTGCGAAAATTAAAAACGGGATAAGCGGTAGTCACCATTTCTCTGGTCAAATCCAATTCCATATCCAATGGCTGAATGGTTCGGTAAGGAATAAGTGTGTTGCTGTTGCCGTTGTTTTTGATGTAGGGAACGAAATTCAACTTTGTTTTACCTGCAGCGTTCACTGGAAATGTGCAGGGCAGGGGGAATGTACCAACCGTTTGACCATTTTGATATACTTGAATGGCTTGAAAATCCTCTAAATTATTACCAAAAATAGAAGATGCGTTTACACCTATGCTATCAATTTGAATATAAGAGGGTATGAATCCTTCTTCCGTTTTACATGAACCAAGTAAGAAGATGCTGGTTAAGATGGTTAATAAAAACGCCCACTTGCGGTTATTCATGTTGCAAAAATACGCATTTTGCAACGGATTCTTTTCATAATTCAAACAGTTTGATATCTGCGCTTTACCTTCTCACTGATCCATTCACAGACATCAGAAACCTCTTTTAAATGTTCTAAATTGGAAATTGGGGTCAAGCGTTTCTCAATGTTCTCAATAAAATTGCGCAATTCCATTTTCCTTGCATCAAAATGCATAATGCTTTTTTCCAATGTGATTGTGGGAAGTTTTTCTTCTTTAATTTCGGGGGATAGGGGTTCTATGTCTAACGTTAATTGATCTGAAGGGTCTTGATTTTTGGTTTCAGTTAATGAGTTTTTAGCAAAATCAATATGAAATACCTTTTCCTGCTGATAAACTTGAATGGAATGTGATCCTTCTTCAATGGCTCGGCCTAAAGATATCTGACAAATGGCGTCGTTGTCAAATTCCATTTGAATATTCAACAAATCAGGGTCTTTCCCAAATAGAAACATGGGTCTGGCAGAGATGGTTCGAATTCCTGAATTCATAATTCTACAAACCAAGTCGATTTCTTCTGCAAGTTGATCGAAAATCCATTGATCAAATTGACCCGGTTTCGGAGCCGATGAGTATTTCTCTAATTTCACCAATCGCGGCTTACGAATGTATTGAAACGCAGTAGTAACCAAGGGTTTACTATTCAATGTGTTTCCGAATTGTAATACCGTTTGACTTTCTCTTCTCAACTTCTCTAACTCATTGATTTCATGAGTCGACCAGTTTCTGAGTCCTTCAATTAAAACATGTTTTCCAAAGCGAATCATGTGCTTGAGTACATCAATATCAATACTATTGACCTGATTTCCCAAAATAAATAAATCACCTTGTTCAATCATTTCCATGGTTTTGATGAAATCACCGAACATGTTGTAATTCAATGAATCATCGGGGTCGATATATCCTTTTACCCGAATATTTTTCATATCGGATAACATCGAAATATATTCTTCTGCAGATTTATTCGATCCAAGAATGATTGTATCTTTCATAGAATAAAAGTTTCCTTTTACTTTTGTACTTTACAAAAATTCAATGATTTTTTGCTTTCAAGAAATTTGATTCTTAACACATTGTGAAAATACCAATTATGGAAGATACTTACGTGCATCAAGGTAGAAGAGTTAAGCTAGTCAATGAGTTAGCTTCAAAGGGGATAATAAATAAAAGCGTCTTGGCCGCTATTAACAGAGTGCCAAGGCATTGGTTTTTTCCAAAAGATTTCGAGCAATTTGCTTATCGAGATGCGGCCTTTCCCATTGGCCACGACCAAACAATTTCGCAACCTTATACCGTTGCTATACAGACACAACTAATAGATATACAAAGAGATAGCAAGGTTTTAGAAGTGGGTACGGGCAGTGGTTATCAAGCTGCTGTATTGGCCGAAATGGGAGTGAGGTTGTATAGTATTGAATACATTAAACCACTAATTGAAAAAGCAGCTAAATTATTATCCAATTACAAAGATCGAGTAACATTGATTTGTGGTGATGGCAGTAAAGGGTACGCAAAATACGCACCCTACGATGCAATTATAGTAACAGCAGGTGCACCCACTGTTCCTGAATCTTTGATGAAACAACTCAATATTGGTGGGAAGTTGGTTATTCCCGTCGGAAAAACAATCAACGATCAAGAAATGATTCGAATCGTTCGATTATCTGAAACGAAATTCAAAAGAGAAAAATTCGGGTCTTTCAAATTCGTGCCTTTAGTGGGTGAAAACGGTTGGGTTTAATTCATCGCAGATTCTATTTCCTCAACAGTAATGGGGAATCCTTCCATCAGATCTACTTTTTGACTGCCATTTAACCAGATATCGTTCTCAATTCGCACACCAATTCCTTCTTCAGGTATGTAAATGCCCGGCTCAATAGTTAATACCGAATAATCGGGAATAGGTTCAAATCGGTGCATCACATCATGTACATCCAAACCTAAATGGTGGCTGGTTCCATGCATGTAGTATTTTAAAAATGCTTTAGGATTTTCTTTGATTTCTTGGGATGTCAGCAAGCCAATTTCAACCAATTTTTCACTCATAAAAGCACACACCTGAGCGTGATAGTCCGGTATTGTTACACCCGGCTTCACAACGCTCTTTGCAAAGTCGTGTACAGACAATACCGCATTATATACCTCAGCTTGTCGTTTAGTGAATTTTCCATTAGCCGGAATACAACGAGTTAAGTCCGCATTGTAGTTAGCATATTCTGCACCGAAATCCATCAGAATGAGGTCGCCATCCTTTACTTGCTTATTATTTTCAATGTAATGCAATACACAAGCGCTTGATCCTGAGGCAATAATGGGGTCGAATGCAAATCCTTTACTGCGATTTCGGATAAACTCATACACTAATTCTGCTTCAATTTCATATTCCATGACACCGGGCTGTATGAATTTCATGGCCCTTAACAACCCTT
>CAZQFZ010000010.1:3283-39593 GCA_964592635.1 uncultured Rhizobium sp. | reverse complement strand
GTACCATCCTCCAATTTTGAAACCTTAGATATACTGATATTTTCGCTTTCGGGGGATATTTTCCCTCCTGTTATTTTAGCAATTTCAGATACACTTATTGAAAACATTGCTCGCAATTTAATTCAAATCCACCGAATAGTGTAATCAAAGATATTTTTTTCAATTAGTGTATTTCCCGAATTCTGTCTATTTTAGCCGAATTAAATAAATTATTTCTCTTATAAAATGACTACAGCTACTACTCAACAAGTCAACGGACACCCTAAAGGGCTCTATCTGTTGTTTGCCACGGAAATGTGGGAGCGTTTCAGCTATTATGGAATGCGCGGATTATTAATGCTTTACATGACTAAATCAGCCATTGAAGGTGGTTTGGGATTCTCAGATGACAATGCCGGTTTGATTTATGGTATCTATACTGGATTGGTTTATTTGACCCCCATTTTTGGAGGTTGGCTAGCAGACAACTACCTCGGTCAGCGCAAATCCATTACAATTGGCGGTATTACCATGGCCATTGGTCAGTTCTGTTTGTTCGCTTCTAGTGCAGAATCTATGTCCATGTTCTATTTAGGTCTGCTCCTTCTGATTTTAGGAAACGGTTTCTTTAAACCCAACATCAGTACTGTTGTGGGTCAGTTATATCCAGAAGGCGACAAACGCAAAGATGCTGCATTTACCATCTTTTATATGGGAATCAATTTAGGTGCATTTTTAGCACCATTGGTTTGCGGATTTTTAGCTGAAGATTACTTTGCCGTGAAAAATCCAGATGGACAAGTACTTAGTTACGGTTTCGGATATGGATTCCTTGCAGCAGGTATCGGTATGATTTTAGGACAATTATTGTTTAATAGTCAGGCGAAAAATATGCTAGGTGATTTAGGCATGGTACCTGGTGCTAAACAGCAAAAAGAATCACAATCTTCTAATGAACCATTAACCGCGGCAGAAAAAAGTCGTTTAAGCGTAATTATTATTATGATGTTATTCAACATCTTCTTCTGGGCTGGGTTCGAACAAGCGGGTAGTTCAATCAGTTTATATACCGATAGATATATTAACAGAGATGTTACCATGTTTGGAATGATGGATGAAGCTTGGACGATTCCAACCTCATGGTTCCAATCAGTAAATCCTTTATTTATTGTATTACTTGGACCGATTTTTACATTCTTGTGGACTCGTTTAAGTGCGAAAGACAAAGAGCCTAACTCCATCATAAAAATGGGATTGGGTATGATTTTGTTGGGTGTAGGTTTCTTTATGATGATTGGTGCAGCCATGGAACGTGGTGGTGAAAATGCAGATGCGACAGTAAAAGCCAATTTGATGTGGTTGGTTGGTACTTATCTCATTCACACTATGGGTGAATTATGTTTGTCGCCAGTAGGTTTGAGTCTTGTAACTAAATTAGCACCGGTAAAATTGGGTTCATTGATGATGGGAGTGTGGTTCTTGAGTAGTTTTGTCGCTAATTTCTTGTCAGGATATTTAGTTCAATTCTTCGGAAAACTAGGAGCCATGAACATCTTTGCAATGATTGCTGGTATAGTTATTGCACTTGGTTTGATTGTGCTTATGCTTAATAAAAAATTACTCGGTATGATGCATGGAGTTAAATAACTCTATCGCAAATTAACAATAAAGATAATGTTTTATTACGGCTACATCTCAGGAGGTAGCCGTTTTTTATTAAACGAATTGCAAGAATTTATTAGCATTTATTTTGTTATCGGTTGGGTATTCAGAAATAACTTAAATAGATTTGTTGAAACTGAATTAATATGAGCAAACTAAAACATCCCAAAGCATTGAATTATTTGTTTTTCACGGAAATGTGGGAGCGATTTGGGTATTATTTAATGATAGGTATCTTCACTCTCTATTTAAAAGATGTAAAAAGCGGCTTTTCCATGACGGAAGAGGAAGCCTCAGATTTATACGGAACTTTTATTGCCTTCGTGTTTCTAACACCTTTCATTGGTGGCTTACTCGCTGACCGGGTGTTAGGCTATCGAAAATCAATAATTATAGGGGGATTATTGATGGGTGTGGGTTACACTCTGATGTCGGTACATAATTTAAACATGTTGTATATTTCCATGACTCTAATTGTTCTTGGAAATGGATTCTTCAAACCCAATATTTCTACTTTATTAGGAAATGTTTATAACGATGATAAATACAAGGAGCTTAAGGACGCTGGCTATAACATTTTCTACATGGGCATCAATGTAGGTGCATTTGTTTGTAATTTCTTTGGAGCTGTTTTATATAATATTATGGGATGGGGTGCTGCTTTTATTGCAGCGGGTGTTGGAATGTTTATTGGTGTAATAATTTTCTTGATTGGAACTAAAAATTACAAACATGCGGATGTAATAAAACCAGCCAATTCCAACGATATGCCTTTGTTACGAATTTTATCCATTATTCTATTGCCATCGGTAATTTTTGGATTAATTGGATTCAATTTGCCCAAGCCGCTTATTGGTTCGCATACCACTGATGCATTCCTTTTTGGTTGTGTACCAGTTGTTTTCTTTTATATTAATCTTTACATACGATCTCCCAAAGAAGAAAAAAGTCAAATAGGAGCGATGTTAACCATTTTTGCCGTTGTGGTGGCTTTTTGGGCTGTATTCAAACAAAATGGATCTACTTTAAATACTTGGGCGGATAGATATACCGATCGTGAAGTTCCTCCCACCATGGTTTCAGCCGTAAAATCCATCAAACTTGCAGAAGAAATCACCTACAAAAAAGACTCAGTTGCCTTGTTGGACAATAAATTTAGGGTAATAGAAAAAGGCAAAAAAGTCTATGATTATCCCAATTATTTTAAAAATATGGATGCATCAAACCGCACAAATTTAAAAGAAGGACAAACCATCTACGCATTCAATACCAATTTATTCCAATCAGTCAATCCATTTTGGGTAGTATTACTAACCCCTTTAGTTGTGGCTTTTTTCACATGGCTTACTTCAAAAGGAATCATTGTTTCAACACCATCAAAAATAACTTGGGGGTTGTTTATATCTGCATTATCTTGTTTGGTGATGGTAGGAGCGGTGTATGCATCTCAAAATGGTGCCATTAAATCATCGCCTTGGTGGTTTATTTCATCGTATGCTGTAATTACAGTAGGGGAATTGTTTTTGAGTCCCATGGGATTGTCGTTAGTATCCAAATTAAGTCCTGCTCGACTTACTTCATTGATGATGGGAGGATGGTTTTTAGCGACTTCCATCGGTAATAAATTATCTGGTGTATTAAGTTCGTTGTGGGATACTTACGAAAATAAAGCCAATTTCTTTTTAGTAAATACTATTTTGTTAGGATTGGCAGCGTTGGTTCTATTCTCAATGCTTAAGGGCTTAAACAAAACTTTTAAACAGCATTCTTAGGTAAATCATTTGTATTTGCTAGGTATTTACCAAAATGAGATGTATCCGATTGCCGAATTAAACCAACTTTTTCGGTTAAGTAAATCGGCAATAGATTTAATTTAAATCAAAAAAAGGAGTTTAACCCAGAATTCTTTTGGCTTCGGAAAGTAGTTGTTCTTTTTCTATGGGCACAACACCTAACTTTTCACAAACCAAACCACCTGAAAGATTACTCAATTCAGCGATTAATTTGAGGTCCAAATTCAACGATAAACACAAGGCTGCAACGCTCACAACGGTATCGCCTGCGCCTGAAACATCGGCAATATTTCTTACATGAGCAGGTACGTTTAACCAGTCAGATTCAGAGGCAATAACAACTCCTCTCTCAGATAATGTAACCATTGTAATCTGATTATTCAATTTCCCCTGCAAGGATTTTATTGCATTTCTTAATTCTTCCTCTGATTTCAAATCGGAATTTAAATTCAAACCTTCTTTTATCTCTTTTAAATTGGGTTTGAATAAAGTAACGTTTTTATATTCCAGAAAATTGTTTTTCTTGGGATCTACAATGGTAGGAATATGAGCAACATTCGCCAATTGAATCAAAGTTTCAATATTCCCAACATGCAGTACACCTTTGTTATAATCTTCAAAGATGATTACATCGCAATTTTCTATTTCGCGAGAATAATTTTCTTGGAGTAGAAAACTGTCTAAAGAATCTAAATCCGCTTTTTCTTCATGATCGATTCGCAATAATTGGTAATTGTTTCCAATTACCCGAGTTTTAGTTGTGGTTTTGCGTTTATCGCTACGAAGAATGGCTTTAGAATACAAGCCTTGAACCTCCAATAATTGAAGTAAATCATCACCCTCGATATCTTGACCAATAACTGAACACAGAATGGGAATTCCACCCATAGCTTTTACATTTAAAGCTACATTTCCTGCACCGCCCAATCGAGAGTCGAGATTACTCACATCAACCACTGGAACGGGAGCTTCTGGTGATACTCTATCTACTTTACCGATAATGTATTTATCAACCATTATATCGCCAACAATGACAACACGTTTGCCGTTAAAACTGGAAAATATGGACTCTAAATGATCGAAATAATTCATAATTTATGCAAATAAGCTATTATTTAGTGTACAAATATAGAGTGCATTGCAGCAAAAATTCGCAAAATTCCATTATTTCAACTGCAATAATGCATTATGAATGCGACTAACAGCTTCAATGATTTGCTCTTCTGAGGTAGCATAAGATAAGCGAATGCAATTTTTAGCGCCAAAAGCATCGCCAGAAACTAAAGCCACCCAAGCTTTTTCAAGTAAATACATGGATAAATCATCTGCATTGTTAATCACTCCTGTTTCATGGCTTTTGCCGATGAAAGCTGACACATCTGGAAAATGATAAAATGCTCCTTCTGGGTTGTTCACTTTTAGACCTGGAATTTGAGAAAGCTTTTCTGCCATTAATACTTTACGGTTTTCGAACTCTTTTCGCATGTTTTCAACCGCCGATTGATCACCAATTAACGCTTCAATTCCCGCAGCTTGAGCAATTGAATTCGCACCACTAGAAATGAGTCCTTGAAACTTTTCACACGCCTTAATTAAAGGTTCAGGGCCCGCCATATATCCGATTCTCCAACCGGTCATAGCGTATCCTTTGGCCAAACCATTGACAGTAGCGACTCTATTCTTCATCGAAGGCAAACTTGCGATAGAAAATGGTTGGGTATCGTACACTATTTTTTCGTAGATTTCATCGGATATTACAAAAACATGAGGATGTTGTTCTAAAACTTCAGCCCAAGATTTTATTTCAGACTCACTCATTACTGAACCACTCGGATTGCAAGGAGATGAGAATATAATCAATTTGGTTTTGGGGGTAATATAGGATTGCAGTACTTCGGCAGTTACCTTATAATTGGTTTCAATTGAGGTAGGTATTTCTATACAAACACCACCTGCATAATTTACCATAGCAGGGTAACTTACCCAAAAAGGAGCAGGCAAAAGTACTTCATCGCCTGGATCTATTAATGCCATAACTGCATTAAATATACTTTGTTTTGCACCATTGCTAACAATAATTTCATCGGTAGTGTACGATAAATTATTGTCGCGCAATAGTTTTTCTTGAATGGCCTTTCTGAACTGCAATGTTCCCATCACTGGCGTGTAATGAGTTTCGCCTCTTTTCATTGCCAGAGTCGCTTGAGCGCAAATATTCTCAGGCGTATCAAAATCAGGTTCACCAATACTCAAGCTGATAATATCTTTACCTTGTTCCTTGAGGGATCTAGCCAATTTTGTCATCGCCAAAGTCTGGCTTTCAATCACGTTTTCTAATCGTTTACTCAGTTGCATCTTGGATGTAAAATGCAATTATACTACTTGCATTCAAAATATTCGGTTATTTTTGCTCAAATGCGTTTTCTTTTTGTTGCAAACCGTATGCCGTATCCCCCTTTTCGAGGCGATAAGCTAAAAATATATCATCTGGCAAAAGAATTATCTAAAAATCATGAACTACATTTAATAACAATTGCAGAATCACGAGAAGATATAAAATATATTGAAAATCTAACACCCTATTTCGCGCAAATAGAGTATGTTTTTATTCCAAAATACAAGGCGGTAATTAACACTATTTTGGGAATTTTTAATCGAGACCCTTTCCAAGTAAACTATTTCCGATCTCGCAAATTTCAAAAACAGTTAAATAACAGACTCCATAACAACTCCTATGATGGAGTACATGTCCAACACATCCGAATGTCGCAATTTTTCAAAAATGCAGAAAATTTGAATCGAGTAATTTTGGATTTACCAGACGCCTTTAGCTTGTATTGGGAACGCAGAGCCAAAAATACAACCAATTTTTTTATCAAAAAATTTGAAACCATCGAATACCACCGAGTTAAACAGTACGAACAAAAATGGGTTTCTCGTTTTAAAAAAGTCTTGGTTTGCAGCTTAGAGGATCAATTGTATTTGGAAAGCTTAGGACTTAATCAAGTAGAGATTTTAGAAAATGGAGTAGATACCAACATGTTTAAACCATCAGATAAACCCTATATTCCTTACAGAGTGTTGTTTACTGGAAACATGGATTATGCTCCTAATGTTGATGCTGTAATTTATTTCGCAAATCAAATTTGGCCCTATGTACGTAAATCTGTTCCCGAAGCGAAATTCATCATTGCTGGGCAAAGGCCAGTTGTTAAGGTACTTTCATTGCGCAACAACAACATTGAAGTAACAGGATTTATAGAAGATTTAACTCAAGAATACGCAAAAGCTCACGTTGTAGTTTCCCCACTAAGAATAGGAGCTGGAACGCAAAACAAGGTTCTTGAAGCATTGGCGATGAATATCCCAGTTGTTACCACCAATGTAGGTTATACTGGTTTGAAATTACAACCCGATGAGGGTGCATTGGTTTCTTTGACTCCAGATGAATTTGTGAAAAATACAGTAAAGCTTTTAACCGACAATAACTTTCGAAACAACGTTGGAACATCCGGTGGTGAATCCATTCGTAGAAGATTTGGTTGGGCGGGTATCGCTAAGAAATTAGAAGATTACTTTAACGAAATGAATTAAACGTGATAATCAATTCAGAAATGGGCATTTACATGTATATCCATTTATTCCAGTAGATTTAATGTTATGAACCAAGTTAATTCAATATGATATGCAAAAACGCAATTTACTTTTAGTTACGGCCTTTGTTTTTATCCTGTATCCGGGATATCTCAAAGCGCAGAAGAAGAAGACCAAACCAGAAATTAATTCTCAAAAAGCAGAGTTAATATCCCCCGAAAAACAAAAAAATGAATCATTCAAAGCAGCACTAAATACCATAGGATTTAGAAAAATAGGTCCAGCCAAAACCAGCGGCAGAATTGTTGATATTGTGGTTAATACCCATAATCCCTCGGAATATTATGTTGCTGCAGCTTATGGCGGAGTTTGGAAAACCGAAAATGCGGGAGTTACTTTTCAGCCAATATTCGATAATTATAATACCCAAAGTATTGGATGTTTGGCTTTGGATCCTAACAACTCTAATGTTCTGTGGGTAGGAACAGGCGAAAACAATAATCAACGGAGCGTAGGATATGGTAATGGTATTTATAAATCCATCGATGGAGGAAAGACGTTTGAACTTTTGGGACTGCAAAAATCCATGCATATTGGTATGATTTCAATTAATCCTAAAAACTCAGATGACGTATTGGTTGCTGCATACGGACCTGTTTGGAACTCTGGTGGTGACCGAGGTATCTACCAATCTCTGGATGGAGGTAAAAATTGGAAGCGCATATTACATATTTCTGATGAAACCGGTTTCAATGAAATATACAGAGATCCATTTAATGATCAAGTATTATATGCCACATCACATCAGCGTCGACGACATGAATGGACCTATCTGGGGGGTGGTCCAGAAAGTGGGTTGCACATTTCAAGTGATGCGGGCAAAACTTGGAAAAAAAGCGCTGGCGGTTTCCCTCAAGGGGAATTGGGCCGAATATCAATTGCCACCGGTAAAAATACTGCTGGATTAATCTATGCCATAGTTGAAGGCAAAAAAGATCAAGGGGGCGTTTATGTATCTAGGGACTTTGGCGCAAGTTGGAAAAAAACAAATGGATTTCAAACTTCAGGTAATTATTACCAAGAGATGATGATAGATCCTAAAAACGATAGTCGTTTGTTTTTTATGGATACCTATTTACATTATTCGGAAGATGGCGGAGTTACGATCAAACCATTTCCAGAAGATCAAAAACACGTTGATAATCATGCTATATGGATTGACCCCAAAAACCCAAATCATCTGTTAGTTGGTTGCGATGGTGGCTTGTACGAAACTTTTGAAAATGGCAAGTCATGGCATTTTAAAGAAAACATTTCAATAACTCAATTTTATAGGGTCTCTGTCGATAATTCCAAGCCTTTTTATAATGTATATGGCGGAACTCAAGACAATTTCTCAATGGGCGGGCCGTCAAGGAATAATACATCAAACGGAATTGGTAATGATGAATGGTTCGTTACGGTAGGCGGTGATGGTTTTAAGTCGCAAATTGATCCCGTAAATCCAGACATTGTTTATGCTCAATGGCAATATGGTGGATTAGTTAGATTCAATAAAAAATGGGGAGACAATGTCGATATCCGTCCAACGGTAAAAAGCGATGAAGATGCATTAAGATGGAATTGGGATGCACCTTTACTCATTTCAAAATACAACCATAAGAAATTGTATTTCGCTGCAAATAAAGTATTTTCCAGTTTGGATCAGGGGGATTCTTGGAAATCAATTAGTCCGGATTTATCTCGAAATATGGATAGAAATACAATTCCCGTAATGGGCAAGCAATGGGGTATTGAGGCAGTTGCAAAAAATCAAAGCACCTCGATTTATGGCAATATAACCTATTTAGCTGAGGGTCGCGAAAATCAGTTGGTTGCTGGTACGGATGACGGCAAATTGCATATAACTAATAACGATGGATTATCTTGGTCAGAAATCAGTATTCCGTGGAAATCATTAGATATACCGGTATTCACGTTCGACTACCTAGAATCAAAAAATAGCGCAATGAAATCGATAGAAATTTATCCATTAATTTCTTCAATACTATTTTCATCGCATAATAACGATATAATTTACATCTCTTTTGATAATCACAGGCAAGGTGATTTTGCACCACATTTGTACAAAGTAACATTATCGACAAATACATGGTTAAAACTGGGAGCAGATTTACCTTCTAATGGTAGCATTAAATGCCTATTTGAAGATCCAAAAGATGGAAAAATCATTTTAACGGGAACCGAATTCGGTTTGTATATTTCCATTAATTCTGGTGAGAACTTCGTTTCTTGGATGAATGGACTTCCGCCCATTGCTATCAAAGATATTGCCTATCAATCAGATGCAGATGATATTGTATTGGCAACATTTGGTAGAGGATTTGTTGTTTGCGATGATTATGAATTGATTCGCACATTTATCCAAAATGAAAATAAAAAGTTAGTGGTAAAACCTGAGCATCAATTGTTCATACCTTACAGTAAGTTAGGTCATGGTGGAAATGCCTATCAAGGTGATGGTAGATTCATGGGAGAAAATTTATCCGAAAAATTAAAGATCCGAATTAGAACCGGTAAAAAATTCAATTCTTTAGCAGATGAACGAAAATCCCGAGAAAACAAAGCCGTTGATAAAGAGGTGATATACCCTACAAAGAGTCAGATAATCGCGGAAGAACTAGAAATCAATAGTCAGTACTTTTTACATATTTACAAGAATTCTAAGTTTATTGCTACTTTAAATGTTGCAAATACAGAGAATTGGCAAACCGTAGAATGGAATTGCCGATATTCCGTTACTACGTCCGATCTGAATGTAAAAAACAACATACAATTGGGACCATTTGTTAATCCTGGAATCTATAGTATTCATTTGTATTCATTGGATTATGCCAATAATAAATTGGAGCTGATTGATTCAACCAAATTGAATATAGATTATCTGTTCGAATCCACACAAACAAGGGATTCAGATAAATTGATTGCAGCAAAAAAAATAGATAACCGAGAAGAAAAAATTAACCAGGTAATCGATGGAATGAAAACACTTAATTCAGTAGAAACGAAATTGAATAAGTTAGAAACTATTTGGAAAAATGGAATCAATGAATCGTTGCAGAGAAGTCCCGAGAAAATGAAATACTACAATGATTGGAAGAATTTGAGTATAAAATTTCACGAAATTAAAACATCAATGTACGGTAATACTATTTTGGCAAGTCATGAATTTGAATCTAAAAGGGGAGTAGCAGGTGAAATTAGCAACACATTTTATGAGTTTGGGGGAAGTTTACAAGCACCAACTCAAACACATATGGATCACTTCAATCATTCCTTAGAAGTGTTAAAATCCATAAAAAAACAACTTGATTCCATTGAATCTGAATTGGTTTCACTGCAAAACCAAATAATGTAATTGAGAGTTAAGTTGAAAAAACAATTGAATCTGAATTGGTTTCACTGCAAAACCAAATAATGTAATTGAGAGTTAAGTTGAAAAAACAATACAAATAAAAAGGGCTGTCAATATTGACAGCCCTTTTTATTTGATGATTCATCCAGCGATGAATTTATTTCTAGAATTATTTGTGTTCGCCTTCTTTACAGCAAGCTTTCTTTGAATCCTTATTTCCAATGAACTTACCATCCTTATCGTAGTTGGACATGCATTTTGCTTTTTCTTCAGGTGAGCAACCCAAAGAATCACATTTTGCCGCACATTGTTCTTTAGTCATGTTTGCACATTCTGACATATCACACTTGGTTGAATCAGCGCAATCCATTGCACCTTCGTGACAATTTGCAGAAGTTTGTTCCATTTTATCTTTGCAGCAAGCTTTTTCTGAATCAGAACTTCCTACAGCGATGTAAGGAGCAATAATCAAAGAAACGATAGAAGTCAATTTAATCAAGATATTCATAGAAGGACCTGATGTATCTTTAAATGGGTCACCTACAGTATCTCCGGTTACAGATGCCTTATGTGGCTCTGATTTTTTGTAGTAGGTTTCACCATCAATCAACACACCTTTTTCAAATGATTTCTTTGCATTATCCCAAGCACCTCCAGCATTGTTCTGGAAAATCCCCATCAATACACCAGATACGGTTATACCTGCCAACATACCACCTAATACTTCTGGGCCGAAAATAAATCCAACAACAATAGGAGAGATTAAAGCAATTGCACCGGGCATAATCATTTCACGGATAGACGCTTTAGTTGAAATTTCCACACACTTTTCATATTCAGGTTCAGCTTTATATTCCATAATACCGGGAATTTCACGGAACTGACGACGAACTTCTTTAACCATATCCATAGCCGCTCTTCCTACTGCAGCGATAGCTAAGGCAGAGAAGATGAATGGAATCATAGCTCCAACAAACAAACCGGATAATACATCCGCTTTGTATATATCAATACTTCCAATACCTGCAACACCCACAAAAGCAGCGAATAATGCTAATGAAGTTAATGCAGCAGAAGCGATAGCAAAACCTTTACCGGTAGCTGCCGTAGTGTTACCAACTGCATCTAAAATATCGGTTCTACCACGAACTTCTTCTGGTAATTCACTCATTTCAGCAATACCACCCGCATTATCAGCAATAGGACCAAATGCATCAATTGCCAATTGCATAGCTGTTGTAGCCATCATACCTGCAGCGGCAATAGCTACACCATACAATCCCGCGAAAAAATGCGAAGTGTAAATACCTGCAGCCAGTACTAATATGGGAATAACCGTCGATTCCATACCAATACTCAAACCACCAATTATATTTGTTGCGTGACCGGTAGCCGATTGCTTAACAATCGACAACACTGGACGTTTACCCATAGCCGTGTAAAACTCCGTTACATAACTCATAATAGCACCTACAACCAATCCCACAATAATTGCATAGAATACATCCATAGATGTGAATGTAAAGTCTCTCAATACGATAGGACCTTCAGGTAATAGTGCTTTAACTGCTACAAAAGAAGCAATGGCAGTTAATATTATTGAACTCCAGTTACCCAAATTCAATGCTTGTTGAACATTTCCTTGATCGTTTTTGATTCTTACAAACCAAGTACCTACAATTGAAAACACAATTCCCAATCCTGCGATAATCATTGGCAAAAGGATGGGAGATAGTCCTTGGAAATTATCTGTGATTTTAATCTCAGAACCCAAAACCATGGTAGCTAGAATAGTTGCAACATAAGAACCGAATAAGTCAGCACCCATACCTGCAACGTCCCCTACGTTATCACCAACGTTGTCTGCGATAGTAGCAGGATTACGTGGATCGTCTTCAGGAATTCCTGCTTCTACTTTACCCACGAGGTCAGCTCCAACATCGGCAGCTTTGGTGTAAATACCACCACCTACACGTGCAAACAATGCAATAGATTCAGCACCTAATGAGAAACCAGTCAGTACTTCAATGGCTCTTTGCAAACCATGTGCATCGCCAGGTTCATTGGTAACAAACATTTGGTAGAACACAATAAACAATCCACCCAATCCCAATACCGCTAAACCAGCAACACCAAGTCCCATTACAGTACCACCATTGAAACTAACCTTCAACGCTTGTGCTAAACTCGTTTTCGCTGCTTGAGTAGTTCTTACATTAGCTTGTGTTGCGATTCTCATACCGAAGTAACCAGCCAAAGCTGAAAAGAACGCACCAATTAAAAATGCAACTGCAATAATCCAATGTGAGTGAATTTCTTTTCCATTAACTTCATGTACGGTACCACTGTAGGCAAGTAGAGCCGCTGCAATAACAGCGAAATAAGCTAACACTTTCCACTCCGCCTTCAAAAATGCCATAGCTCCCGCAGCTATTTTAGAAGCCAAATTCTGCATTTTTTCATCTCCAGCGTCTTGCTTGGTTACCCAAGCACTTTTTACCGCCATTACGATCAGTCCCACGATACCTAGCGCAGGAACCAAATAAACTATACTATTACTATTCATAGGTTCTAATTAAACTATATTTAATCAAATAGGGCGCGAAAATAAACAAACTTTCATTTTCAAACACTATATTTTTAAGTAAATTGATGATTTAATTCAATATAAGTTCAATAGTATTCTCGCCCACATCGGTAGATATTCGTAAGAAATATATTCCAATGGGCAATCCATACAAAAAAAAATCATATTCATTTATTATTTGCGATAAATCTATATTTGTCATGATTCCACTGATTTCAGTACCCACGGAATTATACAATTTCATGGTTTTAATTTGAATATTCTGATTCAAATTCAACGTAAATTTACCTGAATTGGGATTAGGACTAACCCGGCAGGCAAATTCAACTATTTTAGCAGCGTTGGTATGTTTTAATTCACTTAAAGCCAGCATACTATGGTTGTAAAACGTTCCTGAACCTGTTTGTTCTAAAATTTCATTACCTACTCCGTATATGTAATTTCCCGATTTAAAATTACATTTATCCCAAATAAACGTATCCGCTGTAGTAGAAAAGCCACCACAACCTTCGTTGATCAAATCGTATTTAAAATTTATCGTATCAATACGATAGACATAGTATAATCCGCGTTTTTTTGTATGACTCCATGAAATTCTTACATCGCCTGATTCAGATTTAACTTGTACGTTTTTAACCATTTCAACGGGCTTCATGGGAAGCGTTGGGTCGCCGAGTAAAGCTATAAAAACACCTTTGGCGGATTGATTAAACTGACCATTAAAATACTCATCTTCATTGTTTTGTGTCAATTTTGCAGCATAACCTATGTGTTTCCCCAATCCCATGTGATGAAAATACCATTTGGGAATTCCTCCCCAAGCAGTTGCCAAAGAACCAGCAGCTAAACTAGATCTCAATAAATTATTGTTCACATCCCAATCCCCAAAAAAAGATCCAGCTAACAATGTAAATGCGTTTTTAAAACTACCTTTCGAACTTACGAAATTAGATGTAGTACCTATACCGTTGCAACTGGTAAAACTCCCCGCACCGCAACCATAACTCCACAAGTAACTTTCAGTATTTTGAGAAGTGAAATAATCTCGATTATTGAACACAGAATCCAATCCCACAAAACAAGGAAAATTGTGATAACCTGTGGAAGCCAAATTCAAATTGGTAAAATTATCATCTATTAATGCTCTATTCTCAAATGGCAAATTTCCAGAACGAAAATTATGTAAACGTTTTAAATAATCTTTGGTTAGTTCAATTTCATTATCGGAGAATGCCGATAAATTTGAAAAATCAGCCCTTCCAATCTCCAATTCAACATATCCGGGCACGGTAGACTGGTCAAATTTGCCATCTTTAGGAATATTGTGTAATCGAGAACTTAACCCCGTAGTGCATTCTACAATATAATCCGTCCAAAATCCGGTAAAATCACCATAATATAAATCAGCGGGCCAGGCACCTGTATGATTTCCACTTCCTTCTACATGTCCATCCGGAGGGTATCTGCTTCCAGATGATGAAAAATAGCCAGAATAGGGCACTGGAACATTGCCTAAAATAAATAGACTTCTTGGCTTGGGGGATGATTTATCGTAAATGGATTTGATTTGTTCTTTTATTTTTTCGGGGGACGTTGATTTTTTAGCCACTACGGTAGTAATTTTCCATCCGCTCGCAATTAAATCCATTTTATAATCATAAATCTCAGTTTGCAAATTGGCATGAATAGAACTATCTACCAATAAAATCAAATGTCCTTTCTTAAAAGGGACTTTATACTTATTGCCTGCCCAAATATACCCCAATGCTTGGGTTTGATTATTCAGGCTTTTAGCAACCAGATATTCACGCTGATTTGGATGATTATCTATAATGAATTGAGATTGTGATCCTGCAACAGTAGATATCAATTGAAATTGTCCGATACTATCCTCAGCACCATTTCTACTATATATAAGGTAATTTCCTGTGAATGAGGGTTCACTGGGCCATTTCAGCACAATTTGGTTATTCCCTGTACTAACGGCTTGAACTTGAACTACTTGATTTTTGGAAACTTGAGCATTCGTAGTTTGGGAAAACATCCCCACAAACCAACCAAAAATCCAATAGATTGCATGGTAATTAATTTTCATAGGCAAAATTCAAATATACGAGTATTCCGATTGTAAATAAAAAACATCAAATATTGTGTTAGTTATGATGCTCAGTAAAAAGATTTCTTTTATTTTCGCGACGCGCATTTGTCATGAAAAAAACTTTCTTCTTATTAGTTTGGGTAATGTTGATTGGATTGAACCAATTACAAGCACAGAATAAACCCAACGTAAACGACCCTAAAAAAGGCAATTCTCCTGCAAAAAGCAGTAAAGAAAACTTCCCAGAGCCCAAGGAAATCGCACCTGCAGTGCAAATCTATTTCAAAGTAAATCAATCTGAAATAGCACCGGCAGAGATGGCCAAGTTGTCTGCATTGGTTAAAAAGTTAAAAGATATACCTGAATATCGTTTGGTGTTAACCGGTCACACAGATTCGACAGGAAATGATGATTACAACATGGAGTTATCGAAAGACAGGGTAGATGCAGTTTACGATGCTCTTGCTGAAATGGAAATCAATGAAGATTTCATGATGCAAAAATATTTCGGTCGATCTAAGCCCAGAACCAATGAAACTGACAAAGAGATGGCAGCTCGTAATCGCCGTGTTGAAATTACCATAATTGAAAAGCCAAAAGAAGCACCCAAACCCGTTGTTAAAAATACCGACTGCGATGGAGATACTTCTATCAATACCGGTTCGGGTATTTGGGTAACGATGAATAAATGTGATTTCAAAAAATTAAATAAAATTGCCCCTGGAAAAGCGGTTACTGTAACTAAAATTTCAGATCCTATTGAGATTATAAAGTCTGGACAACCCCTTGTATTCAAAGGAAATGAAGGTTTGGAATGGGTAGGAATTGTAAAATTCAAATTCGCCAAAGATTCTTGTTTAGAAAACCCAGTTACTGTTACATTAGATCCTCAAGACTTCGACGGATACAAGCGCTCAAGAATGAAAGTTCTCGTAAAGAACGATAAAACAGGTAAACTTGACCGTTCTAAAGACAGATCCAAAACTTTAAGAAAACAAACAGTAAAGAAAGATGCTATTAAATTCGAGGTTTCAACAAAATGTCCAACTTCTATTGATCCAGAAGGTGCAATTTGTATAGCAGGTGCGGCAGGAAAAAACAAAATGGCTGAAATTACTGATAAAACACGTTCTGTTGAAGAAGTGTATGTAATTCAAGAAAGTCCAATAACGATTATTCCTACTGACCGATTCGGAAACAAATTTGTTGTTAAATATGCAAAACTAACTAACCCTTCGTTTGTTTTTAAGTTATCGGATGGTTCTTATACGCAAGCAATTCCTACATCTGATGTAAAGAAAAATCGCAAAAAAGAAACTGAAGGTAAATTCTTGAGAAAGAAATACAAAATCAAAGGCAAACACCTGATTGAGTGATAATTCAATCTCCTCAACTAGAATAAATCTAAACATATGCAATCGTTAACCAACAGATCGGTGCAAGTGGTCAATAAAAAGATGACCTTTTGGGAACGTATTTATCTGCCAGCAGTTTTTGGCGGAATGATGATTACTTTAAAACATTTTTTCAAGAAACACAACACCGTTTCCTATCCCGAAGTTCAACGTCCAATGTCCACCATTTACAGAGGTCAACACGTTTTAAAGCGAGACGAACAAGGGAGAGAAAACTGTACGGCTTGCGGTTTGTGTGCGGTTTCATGTCCAGCAGAAGCCATCACTATGATTGCTGCTGAACGCAAAAAAGGGGAGGAACATTTGTACCGTGAGGAAAAATATGCCTCAACCTATGAAATCAATATGTTGAGATGTATTTTCTGTGGACTGTGTGAAGAAGCTTGTCCAAAAGAAGCTATTTTCCTCACAGATCGGATCGTAGATGCCGATTTTGGTCGTGGTGAGTTTATCTATGGGAAAGATAAGTTGGTTGAACCAATAGACAAGAGAATCGACGTTACTAAACGTCAGGTGTGGGATTATACAAAACAATAAAATGAGTTTATTTCAAAATTTACCCATCGCGTTTTTAATATTGTCATTTATTACAATTCTGTGCGCGTTATATGTAGTAACAAGTAAAAATCCTGTACACAGTGTATTGGCATTGATATTGACTTTTTTCAGTATATCTGCTCACTACGTTTTATTAAATGCTCAATTTTTAGCCATTGTTAACTTGATGGTATATGCAGGTGCTATTATGGTTTTATTCTTGTTTGTTCTAATGTTATTAAACTTAAACAAGGAAAGTGAACCCGTAAAATCAAATTTATGGGCCGTTGCTGCCACTATTTCAGCTGGGCTCATTTTAGTTGTTATAACGGCTTCTTTTCAAAAAGCCGGAATTGCAATGATGAAAGGTCAAGCAGAGGAAATCGGATTGGTTAAAAATCTGGGAAGAGTGTTAATGACAGAATATTTGGTACCATTCGAATTATCGGGAATATTATTTATTGCTGCTATGGTCGGTGCTGTTTTGTTGGGCAAAAAAGAAAAGAATTCTGAGGAGTTGGTCAATTTAAATAATTGATTTTCATTCATTCGTTATGTTAAGTATTTTTCAAAATTTAGATATTAGTCATTACATCTATTTGAGTTGTGTACTTTTTAGTATCGGCTTATTTGGTGTGTTATTTCGCAGAAATGCTATTGTACTTTTGATGTGCATAGAATTGATGCTCAACGCAGTGAATCTATTGTTGGCTGCTTTCACTGAATATATGGGCGACCCCAATGCAAACGGCCAAATGTTTGTGTTTTTTATCATGGTGGTAGCTGCAGCAGAAGCTGCTGTAGGTCTAGCTATTATCGTTATGGTTTATCGCAATACGCGTAAAACCGATGTGAGTTTCTTAGATAGTTTAAAAGACTGATGAATTCCATAGCTATTATTTTAGGTTTGCCATTGATTGGTTTTATAATCAATGGTTTGTTGGGTAAGAAAATCCCAAAAGTGTTTTCGGGTATATTGGGGATTTCAACGATTTTGATAGCATTTATCATCACCCTTTTACAATTATCGGCATTTGCATCCGATCCCAATCATTCAATCACTTTTAAGCTTTTTACATTTTTAAATGTAGATAGTTTAATACTTGAAGCCAGTTTCAAATTAGACCGTTTGTCTATTTGGATGACAATGATTATCACAGGTATTGGCACACTGATTCATATTTATTCTATGGCATACATGTGGGAGGATGAAGGATTTTACAAATTCTTCTCTTACCTGAACTTCTTCGTATTTAACATGTTGTTATTAGTTTTAGGATCTAATTTCTTAATGTTGTTTTTTGGATGGGAAGGTGTTGGACTTTGTTCTTATTTACTTATTGGCTTTTGGTACACGAGAGCAGAATACGGAAAAGCAGCACGAAAAGCATTTGTGATGAATAGAATAGGTGACTTGGGCTTGTTGCTTGGAATGTTTTTAATCATTCATCAATTCGGGTCATTGGACTATGATGTAGTGATTAAGGGAATTGCACAAGGTAAAATAGATAGTGGTATGCTTACGGCAATAAGTATGTTGTTATTTGTTGGTGCGATGGGTAAGAGTGCGCAGATACCTTTATATACTTGGCTACCGGATGCAATGGCAGGTCCAACTCCAGTTTCAGCTTTGATCCATGCCGCTACCATGGTAACAGCCGGTATTTACTTAATTGTTCGTACGCAAGTACTTTTTGAGATGTCACCATTTACGGGTGAGTTTATCTTTTGGATAGGGTTGAGTACTTCTATTTTGGCTGCATTGATTGGTTTGAAGCAAAACGATATCAAAAAAGTATTGGCATACAGTACGGTAAGTCAATTGGGTTTCATGTTTGTTGCTCTAGGTTGTGGCGCTTATTCAACTGCCATGTTCCACTTGACTACACATGCTTTTTTTAAAGCTTTGTTGTTTTTAGGTGCAGGTAGTGTTATTCACGGAGTACACCATGAACAAGACATAAGAATGATGGGGGGATTAAAATCGAAAATGCCTATAACGTATATTACATTTTTGATAGGAACATTGGCAATCACTGGTTTCCCCTTATTGAGTGGATTCTTTTCAAAAGACGAAATTTTAACCCACGTGTTTGAGTACAATAAGATTGGCTATATACTTTTGGTTTTTAGTGCTTTACTCACTGGAATTTACATGTTCCGTATGTTCTTTGTTACTTTCCATGGAACCTATCGGAATACGCATTTTTCATTCGATAAAGTGCACGAATCGCCTATGGGTATGACAATTCCTTTGGTAGTCTTAGCCATCCTAAGTTTAGTGGGTGGTGCCCTCAATTTACCGGAATATTTAATACATCAATCAGGACTTCTGGCAAGCTGGTTAAAACCTATTTTAACTATCGAAGAAACCCAACATGCTATCAGTCATAGCACTGAATACATTTTAATCGGAATTGCAATACTTGTTTTTGTGGTTGCTTTTATATTTACTCGATCAAAATATGTTTCCAAAAATCACGTCCCTTCAGAAGGTGAATCCAAAGGTTTACAAGGTTATATGGAAAATAAATTTTACGTGGATGAGTTATATAATACATTGTTTGTTAAGCCTTTAGAAGGTCTTTCAGATATTTTAACTAACTTCTTTGAAACAAAAATCATCGCTCCTTTGAGTTTTGGGATTAATACGGTGTTAACCAAATTAGGAAACTTAAACAAGCTTCTACAAGATGGCAACATCGAGAAATATTTGTTATTTATGGTTATAGGAGTTGTATTATTAATCGGTATTAATTTATTTATCTAAACAATGGAATTTATTATTGGGCCCATTTTGGCCGCATTCATAGCGCGATTATTAGGTGAAAAATTAACCGTTTACATCGCTGGATTATTATCACTGGTTGGACTTACGACTTTATTGATCAATTTTCCATTATCGTCTTTGTCAAATTATCAAGAGGGATGGAAAACCATTCAAGATATACCCTGGTTGGATTCATCCATACACTTTACTTTTGGTATGGATGGTTTAACTTGGATATTGCTTTTGTTGACTAACGGATTGATGCCCTTTATAGTACTTTCCATGAAATCCGATTTTGCCCATAGAAAACAAATTACCATGTTAGCTTTGATAATGCAAGCAGGATTGAATGGAGTTTTCTTATCAAAAGATGGTTTAAGCTTTTATATTTTTTGGGAGTTAGCTTTGATTCCGATATATTTCATAACCTTGTTGTATTCTGAATCAGGTAAGGATAACTTTAAACATACCATCCGATTCTTTATTTACACGTTTTTTGGTTCTCTGGGAATGCTTTTCTCACTGATTTACTTAAATTCCTTAACAGAATCAGGCAGTTTTGCCTACGAAGAGTTGCTAAAATTAAATTTAAATTATCAGCAATCTATTTCAATTAGCTTGGGTTTTTTACTTGCATTTGCAGTTAAAATTCCATTGTTCCCCTTTCATGGATGGCAAGCTAACACCTACACATTTGCACCCGCTTCAGGATCTATGTTGTTAAGTGGTATTATGTTAAAAATGGGATTGTACGGTGTATTGCGTTGGTTTTTACCGCTTTGTGGTGAAACATTAGACGTATTTCAACCCTATCTCATCTTGCTTAGCGTAATTGGAATAGTATATGGAGGAGTTATCGCAATCCGTCAAAACGATATGAAACGCCTAGTTGCCTACAGCTCATTGTCCCACGTTGGATTGATTGCCGCTGGATTTTTCACCTTGAGCAGTACTGGATTTTCAGGTGGAGTGTTACAAATGTTGGTCCATGGTATCAATGTAGTAGGATTATTTTATTCCATCGAAATTATTGAACAATTATCTGGTCGAAATCTGAGTAATTTAGGAGGACTAGCTAAGAAATTCCCGGTGTTTGCAGTCATTTTCTTCTTGTTTGTTATTGGAACTGCCGCGGCCCCATTATCTAATGGTTTCCCTGGTGAATTCATGTTATTAAAATCTGTTTTTGGATACAATAGCATGTCCGGCATTTTTGCAGGATTAACCATCATTTTGTGCGCAGTTTATATGTTAAGAATGTATCAATTTTCTATGTTGGGCGTCGAAAAAGGAAATGTTGAACATAAAATTCCAATGATGCAATGGCTTCCTTTGGCTGTACTTTCGATTTTTGTTATCGTTTTGGGAATATTCCCTCAATATTTTATTGATATAGTTAAACCATCTTTAGATCAAATTTTATTGGATATTTCCAATGCGAAAGGAGTGTTGTCATGATAGCATTATTAGTAACTTTTTTAACCGCCGTTTTTATATTATTCTCCGGTATTCATAAGCAGGAATCAAATTTTAAAAATATTACATTCATTCTTTTGTTTTTCGGGGGAAGCTTAGCTTTAATTGAATCACAAGGAATTGTAAATTTCACCCCTTATTTCGGTAAAATATTAAGCGGATACAACGGAAAAGAATCCATGTTGGATTACGGAAAGTTCAGATTAATGGTAGTTGCCATAATAACATTCATCGCAGCCTTTATTATTGGATTAATGCCCAGCTCTTCGAAAAAAGGGACCGATGTTTTGGCTTTGATGCTATTTTCACTTTGTGGTGCACAAATGATGATAGGGTCTAACCATTTGGTGATGTTGTTTCTTGGAATAGAAGTATTATCTATTCCACTTTATGTTCTAGCTGGTAGCGATAAAGAAAAACTATTTTCCAATGAGTCGGCCATTAAGTATTTCATTATGGGTTCATTCTCAACTGCTATATTGCTGTTGGGATCAGCATTTATTTATGGTGGTACAGGAACTTTTTATTTTTCGGACATAAATGTTAAACTATCATTTGCTGCACATTTCGGAGAATTTCCTATTCTGATAAAACTGGGATTAATTCTAACATTGGTAGGTTTACTTTTCAAAATTTCTGCAGTCCCATTTCATTTTTGGAGTCCCGACGTATATGAAGGTGCGCCAAATAGAGTAGCGGCCTTCATGGCAATTATTGTCAAAATAGCTGGTTTTGTTGCATTGGCACAGTTCATTCAAAATTTTTCTTGGATGCAAGGTTGGTACAATCAATTCCTAGTGCCAATAGCAATGATCACTATTCTATTGGGTAACATAGTGGCTTTGGTTCAGAAATCAGTGAAAAGAACATTGGCTTATTCTAGCATTTCTCACGCAGGATATTTACTGATGTTTGTAGTTGCTCCTTTTAGTACTGCCAATATGTGGATTATTGGTACCTATGCCTTAGCCTACGGTTTAGGGACTTCATTACTGTTTTACTTCATGGACAAATACTCAAACGAGTCGAATTCGTTAGAATCGTCTAAAGGTTTTGATATATTTAATGGAATGTTTCACAAAAATAAATGGGAAGCTTTCATTTTCACAATTGCCATATTATCTGTTGCCGGTGTTCCATCGACACTTGGTTTCGTGGCAAAATTTCACCTATTTAAACATGCAATTGGTGGATCTGTTTCACTTTTGATTGTTGCCCTAATAGGATCTGCTATTAGTATTGCTTATTATTTCAAACCGTTTAAGAACATGTATTCCCAAGAATATACCCATGAAGCGGATTCGTCTAGTTCATTTAACTGGATGGCTCTTTTCATGTCTATTATTATTTTATTCTTAGGTTTTGCACCTATGTTCCTTACACATGGATTATTGCAATAATAACGGTTAGAATGTTTCAGCTATTCTTGCATATATAACGAAATAACTAAAGGTATTTTAAAAATTTACAATACAGTTGATATTCAACGTAATTTAAAAAAAGAAATGTCACCTAATCGGTGGCATTTCTTTTTTTAAAACTCGGCTCTTAATTACAAAAAAATCTCTATTTGGGAATGACAATATGTTATTATATTGGATTTTAAAGATCATCCTTCAAAATCAGAATAGCCACATTTAATACCTGATATTTACAATTTGTATTGGAATTTCAAGATCATCCCTCAAAATCGAAAAACAAATAAAAAATACTGCGAAATCAAAACATGTGGTATTAAAATCTGAATCCAATTCGGTAAACGATTGGACCTAAGGGACTTGTAATATACGAATTGGGGTTTAAAGCCACCCCAACAATTCCATAACTACCCATTTCTTCCTCGTAATTATATCCAATACCAATTATTGGATTTCCATAAAACGACCGTTTCCTAGGTGTTAAATCGGTAACTGTATTTTGATACCTATATTCAGCATGGAGAAATAAACTATTTACGGATAAACGGGTAAAAACGAATGCTCCATAATTAATTGTGGCCAATTGAACATTAGAAGAACTTGAATTTGACTGTGAGTAAATTCCAGCAAATGCACCAGTAGCTAAATAAATTCGTTCATTAATGTGTATTCCCGTAAAAGGAGCACCTTCAAGTTGAAAGGTACTTCCCGTTCCAAAAATGGTGAAATCAAAACCTTTAAATTCAATATCCGTGTATCGAATCGCTTTAATTTCTTCCGCATCCAATGTATCATTTTGGGACTTACTGGCATTCTTAATCTGTCTGCGATTTGAATCCAATCCTTCATATTGACCTCTTAATGAACCAAACAGAAAAAAAATTAAGGTAAATAGTAAAATTTGTTGAAGTTTGAAATATTCCGTCCTCATTTCTTGTATAGACGCAATTATACATGTAAAATTGTAGTACTTTATGAGTAACAATAAAAAGATTCACAATTTTTCAGCGGGACCATCTATTTTGTCGGAGTACGCTATTGAAAAAAGCATCGAAGATCTAAAAAATTTCGCCGGAACTGGTTTAAATATTTTAGAAATTTCTCACAGAAGTAAGCAGTTTGAAGCTGTAATGGATGAAGCAGCGGGTTTAGTTAAAGAAATCTTAGGTATTGGGGATGACTATGATGTTATCTTTTTGCAAGGTGGAGCATCTACTCAATTCTATCAAGTTCCGATGAACTTCCTAAGAAACAAAGCTGTTTACACGAATACCGGCGTTTGGGCTACTAAGGCCATTCAAGAAGCGCAAGCATATGGAAACGTAGTTGTTTCTGCAAGTAGTAAAGAATCAAACTTCAGTTTCATTCCAACTGATTATACAATTGATGAAGATGCTGATTACTTCCATTGCACTTCAAATAATACCATTTATGGAACTCAAATGGCCCATTTCCCAAAAACAAATGTTCCCATGTTTTGCGATATGAGTTCAGATATTTTTTCTAGAAAATTCGACGCGAATGAATTTGATTTGATTTATGCTGGTGCGCAAAAGAATATGGGACCTGCAGGTGTAACACTCGTTATTATCAAAAAAGAACTATACAATAAAGCTGCAGATAGACATATTCCAACCATGTTGCGTTATAAAATTCACGCAGAAAATGGAAGTATGTACAATACTCCTCCTGTATTCCCTATATTGGTTTCTAAATACAACCTTGAATGGGTTAAAATGAACGGCGGATTAGAAGGAATGGAAGCGAGAAATAACGCAAAAGCCGATTTATTATATAACGCCATCGATTCTAGTCTTTATTTTAAGGGCACAGCCGCTATTGATTCAAGAAGTAGAATGAATGTATGTTTCGTATTTAACGATGAATACAAGCACCTAGAAGAGAAATTTGAATTAGCGTGTAAAGATGCTGGTATTTCTGGAATCAAAGGTCACCGAAGTGTAGGCGGGTACCGTGCATCGTTGTACAACGCTCTGCCTATTGAAAGCGTTGAGGCCTTGGTAAGTGTAATGAATAATTTTAACAATTGATGAGAGTATTAGCTAACGATGGCATCGATAAAGTGGGTAAAGAATTGCTGCAGAATGCAGGCTTTGAAGTCATCACAGAGAAAATCCCACAAGACCAATTGCAAGATCAAATTAAAAATTATGATGTATTGATTGTTCGGAGTGCCACAAAAGTTACGGCCGACATTATTAAGTCGAGCAATTTAAAATTAATTGGTAGAGCAGGGGTTGGTTTAGATAATATAGATCTTAAACAAGCGGGTTTATCTGGAATTCCAGTGGTGAATACACCCAATGCTTCATCTCGTTCAGTTGCCGAATTGGTATTTGCTCATTTATTTTCTCTAGCCCGTTACTTACATGAATCCAATCGAATTATGCCTACAAATGGTCAAGCAGAATTCAAAAATTTGAAAAATAAAGCCTCCGATGGTTTCGAACTTCAAGGCAAAAAAATAGGAATCATTGGTTTCGGTAGAATAGGACAAGAGGTAGCGAAAATGGCTATTGGTTTGGGGATGGAAGTGATAATTTACGATTACAAAATGCGTTCATTTGATTTGATTTTTGATTTAAATCCAGCGTATAAAAAACACAATTTCCAAATTACTTTAAAAGGCCAAGACTTAGCCACTACATTGGGGCAAAGCGATATTGTGACAGTTCATACACCGGGTAGTGAAGAGGTGATAAGTGAAAAAGAAATAGCTCAAATGAAAGACGGATCTATTTTGATTAATTGTGCTCGTGGAGGCGTAGTGAACGAAGACGCACTTGCAGAAGCTGTGAATAATGGAAAAATTTCATTTGCAGGAGTGGATGTGTTTGTAAATGAACCACCAACAAACGATACTATTCTCAAATTAAAAAACACTTCACTCTCAGCTCATATAGGCGCTTCAACGAAAGAAGCTCAGTTACGTGTGGGTATAGAATTAGCCGAAAGAGTCATTCAGCATTTGAAAAAATAATAAAGAGATTTTGTGGTAAAGGTCTATCCGTTTAAGGCATTTGTTCCAAGCAAAGAACTTGCAGACAAAGTGGTTACATTGGGTTCTGGCAAAGTACCAGAATCGATCCTTCGCGATAAAGCTGAAAAAAATGAATTTAGCTATATTAGAGTAGTAAAACCTCAGTACTTACAAATAGAATTAGAACAAGGAAGTCCTGCTTTTTATCAAGCAAGTTTATCAAACTTAGATAAGTTGATTTCTAATCATTGCTTGGATACTTTTGATAACGGTATTTATTTTTATAAACAAACCCACCACTCCGGTAAAATTCTCAGTGGTTGGATTGTAGGAATTGATGCAGACGACTATCAAAATGGTTTCATCAAAAAACATGAAAACACATTAAAAGCCAAAGAAGGACGTTTAGTAGAGCATATACGACAGCTTCAGTCTATGGCCGAACCCGTCTTATTAAGTCAAAAACTACCAGAAGATATTTTATCATTATCTCATCAAGTTCAGGAAACTACTCCATTATTTTCGGTTTCCGATGAGTTTGAAAATATACACACTCTTTGGTTTATATCTGAACCAGCAATTATTCAACGAATTCAAACTGATTTTAGCGAAATTGATTCATTGTATATTGCCGATGGACACCATAGAGTTGCTGCATCTTCTACGTACATTCTTGAAGAATTTGGACATAATTCGGGTAAAGGATTCATGGCTTTAATTATGGATGATCGTGAATTATTGATTAAACCATTTTACCGACTCATTAAACACAATCAACCGCTAAATCTCGAGGCCTTCTTAAAAGTTGCTGGCTATCAATTTTCTGATGCTAGCGATATCCAATCTTACGAAGATTTAAATGATCATCAAGTTTTGGTGTTTTCAGAAACTGAAAAATGGATTATTCAATTGAATGATCCAGATCAATCTCTGAACGCAGTTGAGAAATTAGATGTTTCTGTTATTGAACAAGATATTTTTAATCCGGTTTTTGGAATTGAAAATACTGCAACCGATAATCGTGTTTCCTTCATGAGAGGCGATACATCTATTGATTTCATCTTACAACAGATGAAAGAAGGTAAATTTCAATTTGCATTCCTATTCAAATCCAATTCCATGCAAGAAATTAAAGATGTCGCTGATCAAGGATTAATTATGCCACCAAAATCCACATTTATTGAGCCGAAACTACTCACTGGAATGGTAATTGAAGATTACCAACATGGATAACTAGACTGCACCGATCTTTTAAAATAAAGAAAGTTGTTTTTTCTCTGCAGTTAGTTTGAACACCTTTTGAACCAACTGACTCAAATTCAATAAGGTATCTTTGTTTACAGAATAAATCGAACTGGTTTTATATAGTTTTAAATCGATAAATCCATCCTCTTTTAACTTTTGCAAATGTCCAGAAACTGTACTTTGAGAATAAGGCAGCTTATCTACAATTTGCTGACAAGTTGACGGTCCATTTTCCGATAAAAATAACAACACCGTAATCCGGGCGGGATGTCCAATTGCTTTCGATAAATTAGCCAATAAATTCACTGACTCTTCAAAATTCTTCTTGTTTTTCATGTTTCATCGGAAAATACAAATATAAGAAATGTATCAGATGAATTTACTATTTCTAATGTCCGATTTTTTTGTGTTTCCATCGACGATGGCTCCATAACCAAATTTCCGGCTGCTCTCGAATTTCAGATTCAATTGAATTGACAATTTGATTCATGATGCTGTGGGTGTTCCAGATTTTTATTTTCGGGGGATGTGAATTTGGTCCAACCTCAGGTTCATTCGAATTATTAATATTTGAACTATATCCAGTCAAATCCCAATCCACAATTATCTCAGGTGTCAAAACGTAGTGATGCCGCTTCGTTTTTTGAGATTTTAAATAAATAATTGGCAGTTTGTATCTTTCAGCGATTTTAGCGGGGCCATTTAAAAATGCAGTTTCTTGATTCAAAAAGGTTGTCCAATAGACATTGTTTGTATTGGCTGGATTCTGATCACCCACCATTGCTAAAAAAAAAGATTCATTTGAATTCATGGTCACCACCCTGAGTGTTTCATTCATTGAAACGGGTAAAGCTCCAAATTTTGAACGAAGATTATAAATATAAGCATTAAACCCCTTGTTTGATAATGGCTTATAAACGACATAAAATGGCATTTTCGTATAAAAAGATGCTGCTAGACAAGACCATTCCCAATTGCCAGAATGACTCAATACGATAATTGCGGATGTACCAGTTTGATAAAAAGAGTCCAACAGTTCTTTATTTTCTAATTTCACTCTTTGCCTAATTTCTCCAACATGGAGATTATTGCCTTTTATGGTTTCTAATAACAAATCGGATAAATGTTGATAGTAATCCAATTCAATTTTTTTCAATTGATTTTCAGAGTAGTTCGGAAATGAATGTTTTAAATTGGCACGAACCACTGCAATTCTGTACTTTAAAATTCTGTAGAGTATAAAAAAAGCGAGCGTACTTATCCCATTTAACACATACCAAGGCAGCTTTGATATCCCCCAAAACCAAGGAAAAACAAACCATTTAAATGATTTCAAGTTTTGAGGGATAATCGGCTTATACACTGCTGTAAAGTTTTTTTGTGTAAGGTATTGCAAATGAAAAGATAGAATTTATCAATTCATTAAAATGTAAATCTAATTTTATTCTAAGTTAATCCAAATAATTGAAACTTTCTGATGGATCTATGCTTTGCAATGTATTTGAAATCAATTGAATACACCCTTCAATATCATTCTTATGGGCCATTTCAACTGTGGTGTGCATGTATTTCAATGGTAAAGAAATTAAACATGAGGCCACACCAGTAGAGGAATAGGCAAAACTATCGGTATCGGTACCCGTGGAGCGACTAACTGCGTTTCTTTGGAAGGAAATTTCATGTTTTTTGGCTACAGAAATTACTTTTTGCAAGAGTTTATTTTGCACTGCGGGACCATAAGCCAATACCGGTCCATTTCCACACTTGCATTCACCCTGTTGTTTTTTATTATACAACGGAGAGAAGGTATCGTGAGTGACATCTGTTACTATGGCCAAATCAGGATTTATGCGACGTGAAATCATTTCCGCACCACGCAATCCAATTTCTTCTTGGACACTGTTAACCACATAAAGACTAAAAGGCAAATGGATATTCTGTTCTTTGATATGCCTTGCTACTTCCGCAATCATGAACCCTCCGATACGGTTGTCTAAAGCGCGACCTATAAGGTACTGATCATTTAACCACTCAGAACCCGCTTCAAAAACGGCAACCGCGCCAATATGGATTCCTAATTCTTCTACTTCTTGTTTGGATTTACATCCTACATCGATAAAGATATTTTCTTGTTTAATTTCTGGATTTTTATCCACTCGCACGTGAATAGCTGGCCAACCAAATATACCTTTAACAACATTGCCATTTTCGCAGTGGATATTGCAACGCATGGATGGAGCAATTTGAAAATCGCTACCACCATTACGGATAACATAGATATAACCATCATCACTGATATAATTTACAAACCAACTGATTTCATCTGCATGCGCTTCAATAACCACTTTGTACTCTTTTCCGGGATTTATTACTCCAACTGCGGTGCCGTAAACATCTACGAATTGCTCATCGATGTATGGCTTTAGGTAATTCAACCAAATTTTTTGACCGCTGTGTTCAAATCCAGTAGGAGACACATTGTCTAAATAGTGATGTAAAAACTCTTTTGATTTGTTTCGCATAGTGCGAATTTACCAATTTGTATTGTGAAAATTTCAATTCTTTTTTTGATGGAATTGCTGAAATTTCTTGGGAGTTTTCCCTTCAAAATGCTTAAAAAGCTGAATAAAATGATTGATGTTTTGATATCCTAAAAAAAACGCAACTTCGCTTACGGTCAAATCAGAATTCAATAATTTTTCTTTGGCAAATTTAATTTTTTGAATTTGAATGTATTCATTGGGAGTAATTCCCATGCATTCCTTGAATTTTCGAAAAAAATTGGGGCGACTCATACAGGCTTTTTCGGCCAAGGTTGCAATATCCAGTTTATCGTGAATATTCTCTTTGATATAAGCAATTACATGTGCGAAGCGATTTTTATTGGAATCAAATATGCTTTGGTATTCTAATAAGGCACGTGCTTGTGTTTGCATTAATCGCAATAGCAATTCTTTTAAAGCCAAATCAGCTAAAATGTCTTTTGTAGTTGACGTTTCATGAATACCAATTCTCAACATGCGATTCATAGTTTCTACCAATTCTGGATTATTGTCCAAATGAAAATAATGTATGTCCATGTTCCACGGATTAAGGTCACTTTCCTTGGGGAATCGCTCATTCAGCAGATTAACAGTAGTTTTTATTTCTTCTGGGGATATAGCCAAAGCGATACATTGTGTAGGATCATTTAATTCCGCTATTGGAAAATCAATGGTCATTTTCTCTTTGGGTTGAATGACAACACTTTGTCCGGGATAATAATCAAAAGCTGATTTTCCTGGTAAATGCATCACCTTTTTCCCTCTCAACATGCTGGTAATTACCAAATCATCGAACAATAATTCTACTTTTTCGGCTGTTTTATGGGTTTCAAAGACATTAAGTTGACACGAACTCATTTCAAATGTGGTTCGATTCTCTACTAAAGTGCCCAAATGAGACAATGGGGTTGTGCTCACTTGATACAATGAAGATGTTTTCATAACTAAAGGGTTGATAATCAGGGGTAGTAGATTCACAATATAGGTAATATTGAAAAACTATCCAATATTCTGATACGATTTCGCTATTTTTTGATACGATTGAAAGAGTTTTAACCATGTCAAAATTGGAAACTTTGAAAAATTCAAATTCAAATTAAAACTATGACAAATCAATTTAATTTCCCCAAAGTAAATTCTCATTACGACCATTTCATCGGCGGTGAAAGGGTTAAACCTTCATCTGGTGAGTACTTCGACAACTTTTCGCCAATCGATGGAAATCTATTTTCAAAAGCGGCTCGTGGAAATGCAGAAGACATCGAAAAGGCCATTGAAGCTGCACACAAAGCATTCAAAACCTGGTCAAAATCTAGTCCTACTACTCGTTCAAATATTCTATTGGCTATTGCCGATAGAATTGAGCAAAATCTAAGCTATTTGGCTCAAGTTGAAACCGTTGACAACGGAAAAGCACTTAGAGAAACCATGGCTGCGGATTTACCACTTTGTATTGACCATTTCCGCTATTTTGCTGGTGTAATTCGCGCCGATGAAGGTGAAATTTCTGAACACGATGAGGATACCATTTCTATAATTGTTCATGAACCATTAGGTGTTGTTGGACAAATTATCCCCTGGAACTTCCCGTTGTTGATGGCTACATGGAAAATTGCACCAGCGTTAGCAGCAGGATGTTGTGTGGTTGTTAAACCCGCTGAACAAACTCCTACGAGCATTATGGTTTTAATGGATTTAATTAAAGACCTTCTTCCAGCAGGTGTTTTGAACGTGGTTTCCGGTTTTGGTTTAGAAGCGGGAAAACCCTTGGCAACTTCCCCAAGAATACAAAAAGTGGCCTTCACGGGAGAAACAACTACGGGTCGATTAATTATGCAATATGCTTCTGAAAACTTAATTCCTGTAACTATGGAATTAGGTGGAAAATCTCCAAATATCTTCATGCCTAGTATTGCAGATGCCGATGATGCATTCTTTGATAAATGTGTAGAAGGCGCTGTAATGTTCGCTTTAAACCAAGGTGAAGTTTGCACTTGTCCATCACGTATTTTGGTTCATGAAAGCATTTACGAAAAGTTCATGTCGCGCGTTATTGAACGTACCAAAGCAATTAAATTGGGACATCCACTGGATTCAAACACCATGATGGGTGCACAAGCTTCAAATGACCAATACGAAAAGATTTTGAATTATATCGAAATCGGAAAGGCTGAAGGTGCTGAAGTATTGTGTGGTGGAGCATCAGCCAGTGAGTCGATAGGATTGAAAGATGGTTACTATATTCAGCCTACTATTTTAAAAGGACACAACAAAATGAGAGTGTTCCAAGAAGAAATTTTTGGTCCCGTAACTTCTGTAACTACGTTCAAAACCGTTGAAGAGGCCATTGAAATCGCTAATGACACGTTATACGGTTTAGGTGCCGGTGTTTGGACACGTGATGCACATGAATTATATCAAATTCCTCGTGCAATTCAAGCGGGTAGAGTATGGGTTAACTGCTACCATGCTTATCCAGCTCATGCGCCATTCGGGGGATATAAAAAGTCAGGTTTTGGTCGTGAAACTCACAAAATGATGTTAGACCATTACCGTCAGTCTAAAAACATGTTGGTTTCTTACAGCAAAAATAAATTGGGCTTCTTTTAATAGGGAACAGAATTTATTTGGAAAACAAAAAATAAGAAGTTTTAGAAATTGGGCGAACCAAGTTGGTTCGCCTTGTTTTTTTATACTACTTCATAAAAACATATAGATTTGCGAAATACGTGATGTTTAAAAAAAACAAAATAAACTTTTAATTCAATCAATACATGAAAAAAACAGAGAAGGTACTTTCAACTCAACTGGCAAATGAATGGATCCAAAAATTTATTACACTACATGGTCCATTGATGTTTCACCAAAGTGGTGGCTGCTGCGATGGATCCCAACCCATGTGTTTTCCTCGGGGAGAATTTAAAATTGGAGACTCCGATATTCTTTTGGGATATGTATTTGACCAACCATTTTATATGTCTAAAGACCAATACGAATACTGGAAACATACTCAATTGACATTGGATGTTGTTCCAGGTAGGGGATCCAGTTTTTCATTAGAAATTCCTCATGGAATTCGATTTGTCATCAAAAGTAGATTGTTTTCGGAAAATGAACTAAAGGAACTCAATTTGATTTAAAAAAGAAAAGCCCCGCTTTCGCGAGGCTCTTTTTTTTGTGGGAGCTACAGGATTCGAACCTGTGACCCTCTGCTTGTAAGGCAGATGCTCTGAACCAACTGAGCTAAGCTCCCTTTTTTCTTTTTTATTTCAGGATGTTACTCCCTCAATGCGAGTGCAAATATAGAACGAAATTCCGAGTATGCAAACTATTTTTGATTTTTTTTCTATACTCATGTAATCGTTTTTTAACAATGAATTCATAATGAAAGAGTTGGACTCGAAAAAAAAATAATTATTTTAAGACAACATCTAAAGTTTCAAATTTGAACACAGATACTTCACCGGGATTGGACCCTTTGGGTTTTGAAACAAACTTTCTTTCCGTGTACATAACCGTTAAAAGCGACTGATTTTTCCCTTTAGAATTTAACCCGGCTAACTTGGCAGCAAATTGAATGAGGGGAGTAGGATAGTTTTTCCCTTTTTTGCGAATAATAACATGTGATCCTGAAAAATCAGCAGCATGAAACCACAAATCGTTTTTTGAAGCCAATTTTAGCATTTCATCGTTCGACTTAGAACTTTTACCCTGCCATATTTCATAACCTTCAAAAAAATGCTGCTTGTATGGTAAATTATCTGATTGTTTGGACTTTTTAGTAGTGGTGGGTAATTCGTGATTTTTGAGTGCTTGCAAATCCGAGTGATTCTGACAATGTTCTAAATTTTCCAATAGCGTTTCAGATTTCAATAATTTTTGATTCGCATCCTCAAGCTGTTTATTTAGAACCTCCAATTCGAAGCTCTCTTTCTTGGATTTTTTATAAAATCGTTCGGCATTTTCCGAACAACTAAACTCAGGATTGATTTTAATTCGTATCCTTTGGTCTGTGTAATAATCATACAACAAAGGTTCCGCTACACCTGGTTTAATTGCATGACAATTTGAAATTAATATATCACCTAACTCTTTAAAACTCCTGCGATTCTGAATTTCATAAATTCGAGAATTGAGCTGTTTTATATGGGTTTTGAGGGACTTGATTGTCGCTTTACATTGTCCAATTCTCGAATCACGATTTTTTTCAAAGTAAAACTTTGAAATTGCTTGAGAAGTATGTTTCAAGTAATTTTCCCAGTGTATGTTAATTTGTTTAAAATCTATATTTTGAGAAATTTGATTTAAAAAAACAGGAAAATTATACCGATCCGTATTTCCAGTTTTCCCTTCTAAATATGTGTTTTCCAAGATCGGGAAATTGTCTGTATATGAGACATCAGAATTGAATATTCTATTTATTTCATCGTATTTTACCGTTTTGATAAATTCCTTCCATTTTTCCGGGGAAATATATAAATCAGAACCCCCTTGTTCAGCCAAAATGCTCAATGAATTTGTATTCTTTATGACAGACATAGAATTCGATTGACTATTTGACAATGCGTATGTAATTGGAAGTCGCAATTCGTTAATCAACTGAAAATCCCAATCCGATTTCAAATGCAGTCTAAAAATAGAATCTACAGATTGTGTGGTATTATGCCATAGAATGACATTAGAAAATCTCCCAAAACCTTTAAAAACCAATGAATATTCTGTTCCAAAATCGAATACCATCAATCGATCTAGGAAATTCAATCGAATGGCTGTAAGTTCCTTGTTTTCGAGTTCGCGGAATTGTATTACTGCATTTCGCTTTGTTCTTGAATCGCCTGAAACTGATTTTGCTGGGAATAGAGCAATTTGTCCGTCTACAAACTTGAATTCAAACGACTTTTCTGATCTCTTGGAACCTTTGAAATTCAAAATCAAACTATCTTTGGTAAAACTAATCCCAAAGTCGAAATAATACCCCAAAAGTTCAGTAGACAACACTTCCGTCCAAAGCTGGAAATGTTTATAATTCATTACTATCACTACTATCCGTTATTCAGCTTAAGATCAATTACAAATCCAATAGATGAGTTTTTTGCATTGGTTGGATTTGTAGAAGTAATTGGTTTTTTCAATCCGGATGAATCAGAAACAACCGATGTATTTTTTACAGCAGAAGGGCTGGTTGAAGCCGAAGATGTATTGCTATTTATAGTTTTAATTTCTTTCGCGTCTGAAAACAATACAATTCGATTGAATTGATTATGTGGTAAACGTTTCTGATGTTTTTTATCCACTTGAGCAGTATAATTACTTCCTTTATGATTGGTAATTTCATTTGAAGTATTAATCAATGTTATTAGTTCATTAACATTGGTTTTCAAGCATTTATTAAATGATTCCCTATTTATTTTATATAAATCCAAATCGCTCCATTCAATAAAAAAATTGTGACTGGATCTATTGGACTTCATTTTAAAATGATCAAGCACCTGCAAGTCCAATCTTTTTTGACTGTTTGATTTCGATAAATACGGATTCACCAACTGTTGCACATTTGGAGTTATTCCCATCCAATGAATAAATTCTTGAATGAACGAATTGGATTTACTGGAATTGAATGCTTCTTTTAGGTGGGGACGAATTACGGTCCATTCCGTTCTTTTCATCTTCTTTCTCCATGACCATTCAGACTCCAACAATTGAGAAATATAATCAATTGAGGTACCAAATTGCGCATTCAAATCAAATCCAATTAATTGATTTTTAAGTGGTTGAATCAATAAATTTTCCACTTCTGAATCGGGTATTGAATGATTAAAGTGAATTAACAGTAAATTTCCTAGTGCTTTAGGTGAACGTGTAGATTGAACTAAATGGGAATCATCATGAAAATCTGAAGAAATTACATTCAAGTTGTCCCAATTATTGATTGCTGATTGCAAATCAGTTAAAGCGCTCAAAGCGGTTAGGGCACTCATGTTTTTAATAAATTTCTTACGATCCATCTTAAGTCCAAAAATAGTCATTTTTTTTTCAAATTCGGGGAATACATGGATGTCAAAGGCATATTTATCGACTAAAAATTTATCGTTATATTCGTGGTTTAAGTTGAATTTATGGCATTTTATTACAGACAGGGTAACATCCCCCGAAAAAGACACACTCAATTTCGCAAAGCCGATGGAAGTTTATATTCAGAAGAATTAATTAGTACTGAAGGATTTAACAGTTTGTATTCTTTAGTTTATCATTGTCATCCTCCAACATTGGTCAAAGATATTGGTGAACCGTTCAGTGTAGAACCCAAGATTGCCGAACAGCGAAATATGAAAAATCGAAGTTTTGTAACTTTTAAAACCTCTGGCGAGGATGATTATATCAAAAGCAGAAAAGTTTTATTGGTAAACTCCGATGTATCTATTGGTGTTGCTGCGCCTCAAAAAAGTATGACAGAGTATTTTTTCAAAAATGCGGATTCAGATGAAGTTCTTTTTATACATGAGGGCACAGGTAAATTGAAAACCATTTACGGTGAAATTTCTTTTGAATACGGCGATTATTTAGTGATTCCCAGAGGAACTATTTACCAATTGGAATTTAGCGACTCCAAAAATCGATTAATGGTAATTGAATCACCAACGCCTATCTATCCCCCGAAAAGATATCAAAACTCCTTCGGACAATTATTGGAACATTCTCCCTATTGCGAAAGAGATATTAAACTTCCCGAAAACTTGCAAACACACGATGAAAAAGGGGAGTTTAAAGTGATGATCA
>CAZQFZ010000010.1:0-3273 GCA_964592635.1 uncultured Rhizobium sp. | reverse complement strand
AAAATTGGATTTATCCTTACACTTATGTGAATCATCCATTTGATGCTGTGGGTTGGGATGGGTATTGTTATCCTTTTGGATTCAGCATTCATGATTTTGAACCCATTACCGGAAGATTACACATGCCACCGCCCATTCATCAGACATTTGAAGGCAGAAATTTTGTAATTTGTTCGTTTGTGCCTCGTTTGTACGATTATCACCCGATGTCGGTACCCGCTCCATACAATCACTCTAATGTTGATAGCGATGAAATTCTGTATTACGTTGACGGGGATTTCATGAGTCGCAAACACGTTGAACGCGGCATGATTACTCTGCATCCCAAAGGCATTCCGCATGGTCCACACCCTGGAACAGTAGAAAAGAGTATCGGCGCTAAAGAAACCAAAGAATTAGCGGTTATGATTGACCCTTTCCATCCTCTGATGATTACGGAAGATGCATTGGGAGTTGAAGATCCAAATTACTGGAAATCTTGGGTGGAATAATTGGAATGGTTTTTTGGGGGGATGTAATTTCCCATTTTTATTTTACAATTAGTGACTTTACAGCATAGTTTTTGCTGGGAAATATTTGCCTATATAATTCTGCATAACATGAAAAAACTGTATTTTAATAAAATTCTATTGTTTTTTTATCTTTGTTTTACGATAAATCCAATAAAATTGATTGGTCAAGGAATTAATTTAAACCAAAAACAATATTCCAAAATCCATAAAAAAGCAATTAAACATTTATCCAAAATAGAAACCGGTAGCACACCGTATCAAAAGGTAAAGCAAGCTCCATTGGAATGGTGGAAGCAAGAATATTTAGCTACTATGGATCCAAAATTGGGCAAGCCCACACCCGAGGTTTTAAATGGGATACTAGAGCAGATCAACTCGAGTAATTCTATAGATAAAAGATCAACTCCAGGAGCTAGCAGTAATTCTTGGCAAAGCAGGGGACCAAATAATGTTGGTGGTAGAACTAGAGCATTGGTATGGGATCCCAACGATAGCAAAGGAAAGAAAGTTTGGGCCGGTGCAGTTACTGGAGGATTGTGGTACAACGATGATATCACAAGTTCGAGCAGTACTTGGAAATCGGTTTCCGATGTTTGGTCGAATATCACTGTTACTTGCATTGCTTTTGATCCCAATAATTCCAACATCATGTATGTTGGAACCGGTGAAGGATTTGGTACTACATTTTCATCTAGTCGAGGAGCAGGAATATTTAAAAGTACAGATGGAGGTAAAACATTCAGCCAATTAAGCGCATCTAGCGGATTCTTTTATGTAAACGATATCGTTGTTCGAAATGAATCGGGCAGCAGTGTTTTGTATGTTGCTTCGGATATTTTATTTTATCAAGGGCAATGGAATGGCTCGGTAAACAATATCGGTTTAATGAGAAGTACTGATGGGGGAAGTAGTTTTTCTAACGTGCTTCCTAAAGCATTTACGGGAGCAAGTTATCCCAGTGCTGTTTCTGATATTAAACTCGATAAAACCAATCGTATTTGGTTAGGAACTCGGGCTAATGCTGCATTTACAGGATCCGACAAAGGTGGTGGACGAGTGTTATACAGTGATAATGGGACTACTTTTACGGAAGCGTATAAAAATTCAAATGGTTTAGCGGGCAGGGTAGAATTGGGAATTTCTCCTAACAACTCTGATACTTTGTATGCCCTTTTTGAAAGTGGAGGTAAAGCTGATTTAATTATTCGTTCATTCAATGGAGGAAGTAATTGGAGTTCAATAACGGAACCGGTAGATGCAGATCAGGGAATTCCTTCTACTGATTTTACCCGTGGACAAGGTTGGTATGATTTGGTTGTAGCAGTAAATCCTAAAAATTCGAAAGAATTGATAATCGGTGGTATAGATTTATTTATTTCAACTAATTGTGGAAGCAGTTGGAATCAACTTTCCAAATGGAGCAATAATGCCAATTTAAACACGTTAAATTGTCCCTATGTTCATGCTGACCAACATGCTATCGTTTATCATTCGGACGGAAAACAATGTTTGTTTGGATCAGATGGTGGGGTTTCTTACGGATCAAACATCCCCAATAACTCTTGGAATTCATCAGGTTCTATCGGAGATAGAAACAACGGTTATTTAGTTACTCAATTTTATGCTGGAACTATTTCGCAGCAAAAATCATCGAATTTCATGTTAGCTGGAGCTCAGGATAATGGTACGTTGGGCTTTACCAATTCTGGAATAAATGATAAATATAGTGTTTCGGGTGGCGATGGAGGATATTGTTTCATTTCCCCTAGTTCAGACCAAAAACAAGTGGTAAGTTATGTATTCAATAATTTCTATGCTACCACGAATGCTTGGCAAAGTTTTAAAGAAGTATTAAAAGATAATAATTCCGGTAAATTTATTAATCCTGCTGCTTTAGATGATATAAATAGTCTACTCTTCAGTGGAAAAGCTGCCGGAGAAATGTACAGAAATAACATGAATAACGATTACAATTCAGCTGAAACTGTAACATTTGGCAATTCTGGTTCTGGTTCAGTGAGTGCTATGAATTGGATGAAATTGAGATCTGGAAAAAGTAGACTTTATGTAGGTACAGATGTTGGAAAGGTCTATTACACCGAAAATTCAGCGGCTACCGCACCCAGTTTTACGGATATTAGCAATGGAATAAATGGTGGAAATATTTCTAGCGTGGTTCCTTTATCGCAAAGCAGCGATACAATTATTCTAACACTCAGCAATTTCGGTATAAACAATATTTATATTTCGGTTAACGGGGGAAGTTCATGGTCTGCAAAAGACGGTGATCTGCCCAATTTACCTGTTTGGTGGGCGCTCCAAAATCCCAAAAAACCACAGGAAGTATTGATTGCGACAGAATTAGGAATTTTCGGAACAGACAATATTTGGGCATCATCGGTAAATTGGTTGCCTTACAATACAGGAATGGGTCCAGTAAAAACCATGCAATTACAATTTAGACCTGTTGATTTCACCATTATGGCAGTAACTCATGGGAGAGGGGTATTCACAAGTGACGCTTGGAGCATAAATACTCCGGTGGCACAATTTAACATCTCAAAAGATACGGCTTGTACGGCTGAATTATTGAGCGTGAAAAATACCACTTTAAACGATCCAACTAAATTTACCTGGTCAGTTTTTCCTAATGTTAACTTTAAATTTGAAAACAACACGGATTCAAATTCAAGTCAACCAAAAATATCATTTTCGGTTCCGGGCAAATATACGATCACATTAACTGCCGAAAACACAAATG
>CAZQFZ010000009.1:0-42293 GCA_964592635.1 uncultured Rhizobium sp. | reverse complement strand
AATTTATGGCCAATGGAATGGCGAGTACGTAGCATTTTTCAGGACACCCATCGAATCTGTGGGTGATTGGTTTAACAACCGCGGTATATGAGCTGTATTTTTGCTATGTGATTAACATAAACCGATTTCGGCTGCCTAACGGCTTAAGGGTTGTGCATCAATATGATTCAACGGTTTCGACGGTGGTATTGAACACATTGTACAACGTAGGTGCCCGTGATGAAGATCTCAAGCGCACGGGTTTCGCCCATTTATTTGAGCATTTGATGTTTGCTGGTAGTAAAAATGTTGGTTCTTTTGATCAAGAGATCGAGCATGCTGGCGGACAAAACAATGCGTTTACCAACAACGAGTTTACGAATTATTACATCACAGTTCCTTTGGAAAATGTTGAAACTGCATTTTGGTTAGAAAGTGACCGAATGTTGGAGTTGAATATCAACGAATCGAGCTTGGCTGTTCAAAAAGGGGTGGTGGTAGAAGAGTTCAAGCAGCGATGTTTCAATGCGCCGTTTGGGCAATTGTGGCATCATGTTCGCGAATTGTTGTACAAGGAAAGTTCCTACCGTTGGCCCACGATTGGTTTGGAATTGGACCATATTTCTGAAGCTACGTTGAATGATGTGAGGGATTTTTACAGTCGCTTTTACACTCCGCAAAATGCCATATTATCGGTTGTTGGAAATTTGAACTTAGAAGAATGTCAATCGCTTTGTGAAAAATGGTTTGGTGGTATTGATAAGCCAGGTAAAGCCAATGAAAACAAGTATGTGAATGAGCCCTTTCCGGTAGAAATTCGCAGAAAAGTGGAAGAAGATTTATCGCCAAATCCGGCGGTATTTTTAATGTGGCGAGGTCCATCTGCATTGGAAAAAGGCGGTTTAGAATTGGATTTATTTGCTGATTTGTTGGGGGGATCGGAAGTTTCGGAATTGAATGAACGATTGGTCAAGGAATTAAAAATTTGCAATGCTGCTGAAAGTTTTTATATCAAAGGGGTGGGCGAGGGTATATTTATACTTTATGGTATTTTGAACGATGGCTGTACACAGGAGGAAGTGGAGAATGAGTTGATGAAAACCATGCATGGTTTTATCGATAAAGGTTTAAAAAATCAGTATGTATTTGAGAGCACCAAAAACAAAATTTATACCGGATTACAATTTGAGCAAATCAATCCGATGACGAGAGCACAGAAATTGGCTTATTGGGAATTATTGGGTGATGCTGGAAAAATCAACTCAGAAGCCGAAGAAATTAAAAATATTGAATTAAATGACTTGCTGAAAATTGCAAAGCATTATTTAAACGATTCATGTAAGTCAGTATTGTATTATAACCCGAAAAAATGATGCACAATTTTAGAAGTAATCGACCCGAGGTAAGAACGATAAAAACATTTGATGTACCTGAATATAAGGAGAGGAAAAGTAAAAAGGGACAACGATATTTTCATCAACACACTCCGGATTTGGGGGTATTGCGAATATCTATTTGGTTCAATGCTGGCATTAAAGATCAGATAAAGCCGATGCAAACTGCGGCGGCGATGGAGTTGTTATTATCGGGAGGCTGCGGTAGAACGGAGAAAGAGATTATACAGCACATTGAGCATTTGGGGGCATCTGTGAATACGGATTACTCTTTGGTTGGATCGGTTCTCAACATTCGTTGTTCCAAATCAGTAGCGTCTGAAGTATTGAAATGGGTAGAGGAGCACATATATGGCGCAGAATATCCTGAAAGTGAGTTTGAAAATTACCTACCTGTTAAATTGGCATCGTTGGAGCGCAAGATGCAAACGCCCAGTTATTGGTCCGATAGAATATCTCGAGAATTGTACTACGGAAAATCGTCGCTCCTGGGCAAATTTGCTGATTTGGAAGACGTTGAAAATTTAACTCGCGACGATTTAGTTGCGTTTCACGCGAAACATTTGCAATTGGGAAAGACCATGTTGTTTGTTTCTGGTGATTGTACGGAAGAGTTGTTAGAGGAATTACTTTCGATTCATGATTCCTATTTTACGGAGGCATTTTCCTTGAACGTTGAAGAGGATGATATTGCCCATTTTGTTTCACCCACAGTAGTTAAACATCCGGTTAAAAACACGAGCCAAGCAAGTATGGTGTTGTTGAAGCATATTGGAACGATTGATGAAAAAACGCAACATCAAATGACTTTGTTGAATATGGTTTTGGGGGGATATTTTGGTAGCCGTTTGATGCAGGAATTGAGAGAAAAACAGGGTTTAACATATGGAATTGGTTCGCATTTTCGACACACATTACAAGGCAGAACGTGGATCATTTCCGGTGAGATGAACAGTGATAATGCAGAATTGGCATTAACGAAAACCATTGAAATCATGAATCAGTTGAAAGAGGAATTGATTTCTGCCGAGGAGTTGGACAAGGCGAAACGATTTTTTAGTGGTCAATTTCGATCTGGGTTTGATGGTCCATTTTCTGCTGTAGCAAAATACCAGCAAACGATTTTAAGAAATCACACGTCCATGTATTACAAAAACACATTGGATGCCATATGGAATACCACTGCGGAAGATTTGAAATTACTGGCAAACAATGTTTTAGATGAAAAAACGTTTGTAAAAGTAATTGCAGGACAGGTATAAATTCTGAAAATAGTATGAAATTAAGTACATCATTTATCTCAAAAATTAATGGCAGAATTAGGTGTAAGTTATTTATATTCATACTATTAAGTTCTTTTTTCATTAGAAATATTGCGGCTCAGATTCCGAGCAATGGATTGGTTGCATATTATCCTTTTTCTGGAAATGCTGGCGATTCTTCGGGCAACAATTATCATGGCACTACCTACGGTGTGAGTTTAACGACCGACCGTTTTGGCAAGTCTAATTCGGCCTATTCGTTTTCGGGCAGCATTAATTCACGGATTGAAATTCCTTCAACAGGATTGAAAAATAACCAATATTCTTACAGTGTTTGGATTAATATTTCGAGTTTGGGAGCGTCCGGTTCTTTGAGTTCGGTGTTTGAGGTGGCAGAGGGAGGAAACGCTACAGGTCAAGGTATTTCGGTGGCCAATAATTATTTGGGAACTGCGAAGGGCATCAATGGTGGAGGTTATAATCAAACGGTGGTTCCTTCGGTATGGGTAGTTTCCACGAAAACGTTGCCGAGCACCAATCGCTGGTATCATGTGGTTTTTGCACGTGGAGATAAATTCCAGTATTTGTATATTGATGGAAATTTGGTTGACAGTTTTAAAACGACAACGGCGTTGTTACCGGAGTACGGTAATCCGGTAAAGGCGATGTTTGGTGTTCGGTGTAATTTAATACAGCCGTTCAATGGCATTATCGATGATGCGGCATTATACAATCGCGTAATCACACCTTGCGAAGTAATGCAACTTTACACGGGGAAGACGCCATTACAAGGCGGAAGGCCTGGGTTGAGTAAAGCTATAGTGCATAGGGCTTGTTTGGATCGTGTTACAGGACAATTGGACTTAAAGATTACTCCATCAAACGATACGTTTTCCAATTTTATTTTTTATCGTGTTTGGGGACGTGATAATTCTTCAGGTACATTTCAACTATTGAGTGAAGATAAGAGTCGTAACAAACAGATTTTGAGTTTTTTTCCTCCGAACAAAAAAAAGTGGGAAATATATATCAGTTCGCATTGGAGCAAGTGCATTGAAACCGATTCAATCATTTCGAATTCAATATTTGTAGATGATGTTGCTCCATCTTATGTGGAGCCAGACAGTGTGTCGATTGATTTAATTTCACAGTTGGTTATTGCAGGATGGACATCCCCCAAAGAGACGGACATCATGGGATACAGTCTGTTCAAGGTAGATGGATCGGGAAACAATCAGTTGATTGATGAGCAAAACGTTTTAAAATACACGTTCAATGCGGCAACTTTTGATTCGAAGGTTGGGGGCAATCGTTTGAGTATTGCGGCGTACGATAGTTGCAGAAATGGAGGAATTATTTCTTCGTTCCACTCTCCTATTTTACTTTCTTATCGATTGGATAACAATTATTTGTGCAACAAAAAGATTCGTTTTGAATGGAGTAATTATGTTGGATGGAGTTCTGGTTCACAATTGATTATTATTGAAGATGCGGATAAAAACACGGAAATTGGTCGCATCATTGTTGGCGGTTCGGTCAATTTCTACGATTGGGTTCTTCCCTACTTGGGATTCAATTTGCGGGTTTATATTAGGGCGTTTAAATCTGGCAATCCGAACATAAGTTCCACTTCCAATTTGGTCAGTGCAGTAGTAGGAAATATACCTCCTCCTGGCACGTCCACCGCTATTGATTGGATCAGTGTTGAATTAGAACCAAACATTACTGTCAAGTGTCGCAAAAACTACGGTGATAGTTCAGTTTTATATTATAAAAATTATGGTTCTAACACGTGGAGCATTGCTTTGAATAGTATGCGAAACACGGAATACATTGACTATAATCATACACTTTCTAACTCATCTAATCTATTGACTGATTTTAAGTTGGTGAGATACAATATGTGCAATGTTGCAGCTGATAGTTCTGTAATTTACAGAAACATTTTATTAAAAAAATCAGGACAAAAAGAAATAGAATTCACACCACATGAAGGTTGGAAAACAGAGGGATTGTTGCATGAGTACCGAGTGGAGAATTTTAAAAATGGCGCTTGGGAAACATATGGAAACGTTGGAGAGTTCAATGGTGGCAGTTATAAAATGGAACTATCGGGATTTGGGCTACAGCAATACCGGATCAAAGCGGTTACTTCAGCTCCTATTGGTAAAAATTGGTCGTATTCGAATGTAATTCAAATAGATATGGGATATGATTCTTCACAGATGGATACATTTTTAATACCGAATGCTTTTACTCCTGGGGGATTAAATCCTGTATTCAAAATGAGTAATCCTGCAGTTATGTTAGGTGAATCAAGGATGATGATTTACAATCGATGGGGTGAAATATTTTTTGATGGCGATGCTTTGGTTGGTTGGGATGGATTGGATGGTCAGGGAGGTATTGTGCCGGATGGAATGTACGTTTATGTGATTGAAGTACGATATCGCCGTAAAATAAAGCGATTATCTGGCAGCATTCTAGTAGTCAAATAACCTGTAATACATAAATTTTCAGGCTATTCGGTTCTAAGAATTTGAATTATTTCCGCATCATTTACTATCCTTAACCACTGATTAGGCACTCTCCTATTGGCTTAAAATGCAGAGGTTTTGCTAGATTTGGAAAAGTCATTTCCATGAACAAATTAAACAAAATGGTTATAAACTGAACAATGAAATTGTCAGTGGTAAAACTGGTGGGTTTTTCTTTCATATAAATCAACAGAAATTACTATCAATGAACTTAATTTTGCATAAGGTAAAAACATAAGAAATTGTATTTACACAGGAGGTTTTCGCAATTATCATTTTACAGTTTCTGGTATTCGAAACCATTAAATTGAAACGGAAAATACAATGAGCATCAGTAGAACAAATATTGAAACGAGTTATTTAGGAATGTCGCCTAAGTATTGATTCGTTTCATGAAAGGAGCGAAACAAAACAACAGGAATTGATTCACACATCCAGAATAATAAATAGAAAAGACAAACAAATTCATGAATAATAATATATCCTTTTTTGGTAAGTGTAGATTCTTAAAAGCAGAGGAAAGGAAAATCATTCGCAGGTTATTGCATGAGTTAGCTAATGTGCATCGATTTGAAATTGATGAATTGACCTATGTATATGTAAGTGACGAAGAACTGCTAGAAATGAATCAGCGTGTATTGAAACACGACACTTACACCGACATCATCACTTTTGATTTGTCGGATATGGAAGGAAGAATTGATGGTGAAATTTATATCAGCAAGGATCGAATTGAAGATAATGCTGCCCAATTTAATGTTTCTTTTGAACTGGAAAATATCCGTGTTATTTCCCATGGCCTACTCCATTTATTGGGATATGGAGACAAATCGGATACTGAAATCCATGAAATGCGGCAGCAAGAGGATAAGGCCATTGCATTGTACTTATCTTTAAAACAAACAAAGTAGTTTGTTGTGATAGAATCATTCATCTACATAAACATAAAAAGCATAAAACAACTGCTAAATATGAAAAATTTATATAATGAATCATTTAACTCTAGTCATTCGAAAGCGAAAAATAGCCAAACGTTCCACGTGAAACTATTTTAAAATTAATTTAAAAAACAATAAAACACGTTCAGAATACAAATTTAATTTAATGGAATATCAGATAACCCAATCTCTTTTAGTATAAAAAAGCAAATTATTAGAACCAACATCCGCAAGATCCAATTAATAATTCGTGTCATAATTAAATTAAAATAGAAATCTATATAAACCAAATCCAGTAATAGTAAAATTGTATTTCAAGAAATAGGTGATTTAACCAATAGTATTTTAATTTATTAAACTCCGCATTTGTAAAGTAAAATAACTCTTAAAATGTATAGGTAACAACAGAAATAAATTCAAAACAAAAAGCAAAATTTAAGATACAAGTTTCACGTGAAACGTTAAAGAATATGAATCAATACGATGTTATAGTAGTAGGAGCGGGACATGCGGGGTGTGAAGCAGCGCATGCGGCAGCCCGAATGGGTAGTAAAGTAATGCTCATCACCATGAATATGGAAACCATTGCCAAAATGAGTTGCAATCCAGCTATGGGTGGTGTAGCAAAAGGACAAATCATCCGTGAAATAGATGCACTCGGTGGTATGTCTGGAATTATTACCGACAAAACCATGATACAATTCCGTATGCTTAATCGAAGCAAGGGATTGGCAATGTGGAGTCCTCGAGCTCAAAGTGACCGTATGAGATTCTCGGAGGAATGGCGATTAGCACTTGAGCAAAACACAAACGTCGATTTCTTTCAAGATTCCGTTACAGAAATTATTACAGAACATAACAAAGCTATTGGAGTAGTATGCGGAATGGGAAATAAAATCTATGGCAAAAGTGTAATTATAACAGCAGGCACTTTTTTAAATGGAATCATACATATAGGAAGAAAACAATTTGGTGGAGGAAGGATGGCAGAAAAAAGTGCTACTGGAATAACAGCACAATTGGAATCTCTTGGTTTCACCTCGGGTAGAATGAAAACGGGTACACCGCCAAGAATTGATGGAAGATCATTGGACTACTCAGTTATGGAAGAACAAAAAGGAGATGAACACCCTTCTAAATTCTCATACCTACCTACAACGAACAAATTGGTACATCAGAGAAGTTGTTACATCACATATACGAATGAACTGGTTCATGAGGTATTGCGAGAAGGATTTGAAGATAGTCCCATGTATAACGGAAGCATAAGCGGATTAGGACCCAGGTATTGTCCTTCCATTGAAGATAAAATAAATCGTTTTGCAGAGAGGGATCGTCATCAAATATTTGTTGAACCAGAAGGATGGAACACTATAGAGATTTATGTAAATGGATTTAGTACATCACTACCCGATGAAATACAAGTAAAAGCATTGAAATTAATACCTGGATTCCAAAATGCTAAAATTTTTCGACCTGGATATGCCATCGAATATGACTACTTTCAACCCACCCAATTGTACCCTTCTTTGGAAACCAAAGTAATTGAAAATCTGTACTTTGCAGGACAGATTAACGGCACAACGGGTTACGAAGAAGCGGCAGCTCAAGGGCTTATAGCGGGAATAAATGCCCACCGCAAGGTAAACGGTCAGGAATATTTAATTCTCAGAAGGGATCAAGCATACATTGGTGTATTGATTGATGACCTGGTAAATAAGGGAACAGAAGAACCATACAGAATGTTCACCTCCAGAGCTGAATACAGAATCAGTTTACGACAAGACAATGCCGATGAAAGATTGACAGAAATTGGTTATCAAATCGGATTGGCTACCAAAGAACGATATGAACTTCTACAAAGAACCCAGCAAAGAAGTCAGGAATTAATTGCACTAATTGAAAACACATCGGTGACACCGGAAGTTGTCAATTCTGCAATAGCACTAACATCCCCCATTAAAGAAAAAATGAAAGCAGCAAAACTGCTGCTTCGTCCAGAAGTTGAACTCAATGATTTATTCAAGTTTAGCGATGATTTAAATACAGAGGATTACAATGAAGAAGAAAAACTACGTGCTGAAATAAAAATAAAATATGAAACTTACATTCAAAGAGAAAAAGAGCAAGCAGATAAATTACAACGATTAGAATATATCAAGATTCCGAAAGATTTTGATTACTTTAAAATAACCGCATTAAGTATGGAATCGAGAGAAAAACTTAGTAGAATCCAACCACTCACCATTGCACAGGCAAAACAAATCAGTGGTGTATCGCCATCAGATATAAGTGTATTACTGATACATTTCGGTCGATAAAAAATTGATACAAACATAAGAACTGAAATGAAACTAAAAAATATCGCCCCTACTCTACTTTTCGGTACTATTATATTCGTACAATTTCATTGTGCCAATCCGGTTAGTCCCACTGGTGGTCCAAAAGATCAAGAACCACCAAAAATAAAAAACTCAAAAATCATAGAAACTAATGGGAAGAAAAAAATCATTATCACCTTTGATGAAAATATACAATTCAAAAATTCCATTGAACTGTCACCTTACCGAAAAAATGAGAAGGCCAATGTAATAAATTCAAGAAACACTCTTGAAATACTTTTAGATTCAAATACCAATTCCATAAATTTCAATGATGCCATTAAGGATTTAAACGAAGGCAATCAAGGGAATTATCCGTATGTCATAATTGGAAAAGATAGTGGCATTAAATATTACAAAGTTCAAAGCATCCCAAAAAACAAAGAAAACGTTTGCGCATATAGTAGCAATCAGGAATTCATATATCCATATAATACCAGTAAGTTTCCATATGTACTTGGCGAGGGTTTACCCAATGAAATTGAACTAAATACATTTATATTCTTAGATAAAAACAAAAACAAAAGTTACGACAGTTTAGAATGGGCATGGGTTGATTCAAAAAGAACGTATAAAAAACCTTTGATACAAAAAGACAGTTTAGGAAAGATTATATATTCAGCTGCCGACACGCTACAGGTATATATGTATCCACCAATACAACAGGAGATTAAATATTGGTATGACAGCAATCAAAGCAAATCTGCCTTAATATGTGAACATCCAGTAATTCGAGAAAAATTATTAAAGTCTGCTCCTATAGAACAAATACACGGGGATACGATGCTCGTTAACCACATCGATAGAAATACAACTAATTTCAATAATCTGTACACCAGCATCCCAAATATTAAAATCAAAAATCAAAGAATCGTTATTAAAGGATCCAATAAAAAATGGTATTACATGTTTGTAATGGACAACGATACACTATTCTTTAAAGAGGAATGCCTACCCATGTTTAATGTAAAAATTAAAAAAACAGAAGGGTTAGATTCTATAAATATTGATCCATTAAATACAAATTCTCTAAAAAATAGTGAGCCCAGAACAAACAAAAAAAACGAAGAGAACAACAAATCACCCCTTATACTGGATATGACCAATCCATTTATGAATCCGGGTGGAAGTGCCTTTCAAGATGTTGTGGCGTGTCAAGATGCCATTATTCAAATCAGTCAAAAGCTCAACTTAAAATTCATCAGTTATATTGAGTTACAAAAAGAACTCTTAAAAGAACAGAAATTGAGTATAAAAGATAATTCAAGTAAAGACAACACAGCAAAAGAAAAAGAAAATAGCAGTAAAATAAAGCCAAAGGAACTTAAAAAGCTCGGTAAAATTCAAATTCAAAATGATTCTAATTTTATTGCAGGGTTAAGCATATATAAAGAGGGACGCGAAATATACTCTGTTTCTATACCCTCTGGTAACATTGGGATCATTTTACCAGTAGGAAATTATCAGTATTTCACGTGGAGGGATAAAAACGAGGATCAACTATGTACAATGGAAGAGGAAATACTCGAATACTTCTTTGAAATGGATGTTTTGGAAAAGATAGAAAACACAATCATTGTGAAAAAGAGCCAAAAACAAGTGAAAAGTATGAATATTCCTACAATAAAAGCCAGTGAATAAAGGGATAGAACATGATTGAAAAAAGGCATGTTGAAATAGACCGTATTACAAAGGAAAAAGGCAATGCGGAATGTGAAAAGAAACATCCAAAATGAATCCGATTTGGATAAAATAAGTCAAAAATAAAAGTACTTAAAAAATTGATTAACAATCACTTGAAAAAATTTTAACTACGTTTCACGTGAAAACCATGATGATTATCCCCATATCCACAGAGAATTAAACTATATATAAAACATAAAATTTAAAGGTATTTAATTATTACTATGGGGATGTGCAAATCAAAATTTAGAAAAAATATATTGGAAATGAAGGAATGGATATAGATTTGTGAAATGATTGAACGGATAGAACTTTTATTAGCGGAAATACAACAGGTTGAAATTTCTAATTTGAAGGAACTGGAAACTTTCCGTTTGAAATATTTGAGCAAGAAGGGTTTGATTTCTCAGTTGTTTGATGAGTTCAAGGAATTATCTGGGGATCAGAAGCGAGAGGTTGGAAAATTGTTAAACACTTTGAGGTCGGGGGCAGAGTCGTTATTCAGTTTGAAGAAAGATGAGTTGGAGAGTGAATCGTTGGGGGAATTGGAGGGAATAGACACCACGTTACCGGTTTATTTGAATCAGCCTGGAAGTTTTCATCCGTTGAAGATTGTGGAAAGTCGTTTGATTGATATTTTTTATTCGTTGGGATTTGATTTATCGGATGGACCTGAAATTGAGGATGACTGGCACAATTTTGGTGCTTTGAATTTTTCGGAGGATCATCCGGCTCGGGATATGCAGGACACATTTTTTATTGGGAAGCATGTTTTGCGCACGCATACGAGTTCGGTACAGATTCGGGAAATGGAAAAAAATTCGCCGCCGTTCCGGCTGATCATGCCTGGAAGGGTTTATAGGAACGAAGCTGTGAGTTCTAGAAGCAACTGCTTTTTTCATCAAATTGAGGGATTGTATGTGGACGAGGGTGTAACTTTTGCGGATCTAAAACAAACGCTTTACTATTTTGTGCAACAATTTTTTGGACAAGGAACCGAAGTTCGTTTCCGATCCAGTTATTTTCCTTTCACCGAACCGAGCGCTGAAATGGATATTTGGGTTGGAACCGATACAGATGAGAACAAGAGATTGACAAAGGGTACTGGCTGGTTGGAGGTATTGGGTTGTGGTATGGTTCATCCGAATGTGTTGGAAGCATGCCAAATAGATTCTCAAAAATTTTCCGGCTACGCCTTTGGGATAGGGATGGACCGGATTACTATGTTGAAATACGGAATTAATGATATTCGTGATTTCTTTCATAACGACTTGCGTTTGTTGAATCAATTTCAGGGAGAATGAATTTCACTTTGATTTCTGTTCAATCGAAAACCCATTAATGAGCATTCGTATTTTAAGTTCAATTCATAATAACCTTCAGTCTGACGCATGATATATTTTGCTAGCGATTTTCATTTAGGAATGCCGGAAGGTGAAATTTCTTTTTTGCGCGAGCGAAAAATTTGTGCTTGGTTGGATAGAATTTCGGAAGATGCTTCGGATGTTTTTCTTTTGGGGGACACTTTTGATTTTTGGTTTGAATACAAAAAAGTAGTTCCAAGAGGATATGTTCGATTTTTGGGGAAATTGGCTCAGATGTCGGATTCAGGGATACGCATCCATATTTGTGTGGGCAATCATGATTTATGGATGGGTAATTATTTGGAGAAGGAATGTGGTGCAAGAATATTTAGAGAACCAGAAATTGTACAGTTCGGAGAAACGCGTTTTTACATTCATCATGGAGATGGACTGGGGCCAGGAGATGAAAAATACAAATTTCTCAAAAAAATTTTCACCAATACTTTGGCGAACTATATATTCGGACAATTGCATCCGGATTTTTCATTTAGAATAGCGAGTGGACTTTCAAAAAAGAGTCGATTGAGTCAACCGAAATTTGAGGAAGAATTTTTGGGAAATGATCGGGAATTTTTGGTACAGCATTGTGAGCAGGTATTGTCTGAATACAAAAGAAATAAAATTACGGAGGAAAGCGTGCCTGATTATTTTATATTCGGTCACCGGCATTTGAAATTGGATATTTTGTTGAGCAATGGGCATAGTCGATACATTAACTTGGGTGAATGGTTTCACGGAAGTGCGTATGTACGATTTGATGGCGAGAAGTTAGAAATATTGGAATTTTCAGAATAAAAAAAGCGGCCCAAGGGCCGCTTTTCATTTATTGAAGTTCATTAATTACTTTATAAGTAAAAATTTACTTTAATAAAATAATGAATTCACAGCAGCAAACATTAGTTCACCACAGTCATTTTAACATCGGTGAATTTACCGTTTGTTACGGAGAAGTTACCCATACCGGTAGCTGCTTTGTCGTTTTGAGTGATGGTAAAAATACCGGAGCAAAGGCCGGTAGATTGGTCCACTTTTGTAAGAGTAACATTATAGTTGATGTCGTAGTTCATCAACAAATTAAGGAGTGTCATTACGTCGGTTTTTGGTGCATAAAGTGCGTAATCATCGGCGGTTAAATCGGCTTTACCGCTGTAAGTTCCAGTGATAGCAGGAGTTAAAACCAAGTTGAAACCAACTAAGGATGAATCTTTGAAACGGGTTGCGGTTAGGGTTAACATACCGTCTTCTAAGAGGGCTTCGCAACCGTAGAGGGTATCTTCTTCAATCACGAGCATTTCGCCGTTTTTGTTGGATGTCCAGCTTTTGCCGTTTAGGTCCATTGTTACAATACCTGTAACGGGTTTTGGAGTTGGTGCAGGATCTTTTTCACAAGATTGAATGAACATAGCACCCACTGATAACATGGCAACAGCCAATAAATTGAACTTTTTCATATATGTATTTATATAGATGTTTCTAAAAGGCGAATATACTAAAAATAAAGGAATGTATCTTTGCGGTTGATATGCTTGAAAAACTGGAAGCGGTTTACGCACATTTTAAGGAGTTGGAGTTGTTGTTAAGTAGTCCTGAGATTTCGGGGGATATTAAGCGCTTTACGAAATTGAACAAGGAATACCGTGATTTGGAGGAGGTGGTAGCCGCATATTTTGAATACAAAAAAATGGTGGAGGGGATAGCGGAGGCGAAGGACATCCTCAAGAACGAAAAGGATAGAGAATTGAAGGACATGGCGAAGGAGGAGTTGGATATGTTGGAAGGACAATTAGCGCCTATGGAGGAACAGATTCGATTGTTGTTATTGCCTAAGGATCCGGAGGATGCAAAAACTTGTGTTGTAGAGATACGTGCAGGTACGGGAGGGGATGAGGCGTCGATTTTTGTGGGGGATTTGTATCGGATGTACAGCAAGTACTGCGATAGAAAAGGGTGGAAAACGGAAATTGTGGAGGAGATGGATGGCAGTACGGGTGGGTATTCAAAGATTAGTTTTTCGGTGGATGAGCCAGGCACATACGGAATTTTAAAATACGAGAGCGGTGTACATCGGGTGCAGCGCGTTCCACAGACGGAGAGTCAGGGAAGAATTCACACTTCTGCGGCAACGGTGGCGGTGATGCCGGAGGCAGATGAAGTGGACGTAAATTTCAGGGAGGCGGATGTAAAGATGGAGACATCTCGAAGCGGAGGTGCGGGTGGACAGAACGTAAACAAGGTTGAAACGAAGGTAATGCTTACACATTTACCTACGGGCATGGTGGTTATATGTCAGACGGAGCGGACTCAGTTGAAGAACCGGGAGAAGGCGATGAAGATGTTGAGGACGAAGTTATACGAAATTGAATTGGAGAAGCACAATGCAGCGATAGCGGCGAAACGGAAAACATTGGTTTCAACGGGAGACAGGAGTGCAAAAATTCGCACGTACAATTATCCACAGAGTCGGGTAACGGATCACCGTATTAATTTGACTTTGTATGATTTACCAAATATTATAAACGGAGATTTGGACGAGGTGATTAATGCGTTGATGGTGGCAGAAAATGCGGAGCGATTGCGGGCTGAGGGGGCGTAAACTAAAGGTGTAGGAGGAATTGTTTTCAATACGGATTTCGAGGTCTGTCGATTAATTAGTGGGTTTCGTGGAAGTGCTAAAATTTATTCGGGGCAAAGATGCAAATTGTTGTACGAAAGGAGACTCACATCATGGAAAACAATCCGAAACCACAGCAGGCCCAACATCCCCCGAAACAGAACAAACACGTACCACATAGACGCAGTGGGGAAGGATATGCCATGAAAGAGGCAAGCGGCACGTAAAATTGTTTATCTTTGTAGCGATGGCTCTTAAGCATTCGCAGATACAAACATTACAGCAAAAGTTGTCGCCGCAGCAGATACAATTCATCAAGCTGCTGCAGATGAACACACTGGATTTTGAAGAGAGGATGTCGGAAGAACTATTGGACAATCCGGCATTGGAGAAGGAGGAAACGGACGCCGAGTTTGCTGAAAGCAGCAATGAGGATAAGGACAATGATGAATGGGGAGACGATTTCAACGACACGGAAAGTTACGATGTTGATGAAATTTTGAGGCAGAGCGGCGGCGATGATGAGTTTGGCTCATTTCGGATGGGGGAAGATTACACGGGTGAGGATAGAAATGAGTTGCCGATTCGAAGTGAATCGTCGTTTCAAGAATATTTGATGGAGCAGGCGCATGCTTCAATTTTTGATGAGAAGGATTTGTTGCTCGCCATACATTTGATTAATTCAATTGAGGAAGACGGATATTTGAGGAGGGAGCTTCGCAGTATTGTAAATGATTTGGCGTTCAATGAGAACATCATAACCACGGAGGATGAGCTCGAAAAAGTGCTGATAAAAATCCAAAATTTCGACCCTGCGGGTATTGGTGCTAGGGATTTGCAAGAGTGTTTGTTGCTTCAATTGTATAAAAAAGATTACGGCGATAACGAGGCATTGACGTTGGCGGAAAAGATTATTTCGGAGCAGATGGAAGCGTTTTCGCGCAAGCACTACGACAAAATCATGAAGTCGTTTAAAGTGACCGACGAGCAATTGAAAGCGGCGATCCAGGAAATCATCAAATTGAATCCAAAGCCCGGAGAATCTGGGGCGGTGAATGCAAAAACCCAATATATTATTCCGGATTTTACGGTGCGTCAAGAGGGAGGACAGTTATTTGTTACATTGAATGCGCGTAATGCGCCGCAATTGAGATTGAGTTCGGCATACACTGAAACCTTAAAAACGTATGAAGCGGCTCACAGCAAGGAGCAGCAATTGAAGGATGCGGTGCAGTATATAAAGCAGAAGATTGAGGGTGCTCGCTGGTTTATTGATTCGGTTAAACAGCGTCAGCATACGTTACTGAGCACTATGGAAGCGATAGTGAAGAGGCAGAGGGAGTTTTTTTTGGAGGGGGATGAATCGTATTTGAAGCCCATGATTTTGAAGGATATTGCGGAGGTGGTTATGTTGGATGTGAGTACCATTTCGAGGGTGGCCAATTCGAAGTATGTGGAAACGGAATTTGGTATTTTTCCGTTGAAGTATTTCTTTTCGGAGGGAATAGAAAACGGTGAAGGGGAAGAGATTTCTACTAAGGAGATCAAGAAAATTTTGGCGGAGGCGATTGCGGCAGAGAACAAGGCAAAACCGTTAACGGATGAGCATTTGTGTGAGTTGTTGGTAAAGAAAGGGTATCCCATAGCGCGGAGAACGGTAGCCAAGTATCGGGAGCAGTTGAATATTCCGGTAGCACGAATGAGAAAAGAGCTTTGATGGGTTTGGAGATCTTGGGCGAAAGTAAAATTCCTATCGGGCAACAATACAATGAGTTAAAAGTAAAAAACAAAAATGAGACAGGAACGATTTGCACGACAAATACAGAAGGATTTAGGTGAAATTCTGAGCAACCATCGGAGTGAGTGGCTTACCGGTGCTTTTGTAACGATATCGAAGGTAGTAGTGAGTCCGGATTTGGGATACTTGAAGGTATATTTATCCTTGTTCAATAACCAGAACCGACAAGATATTTTGGATCATTTGAATGGTACGGTGAACAAGGAGGTTCGGCATGAATTGGCCATTAAGATACGCAATAATGTGAGGAAGATACCGGAGATTCGTTTTTACGAAGACGATACTTTGGATTATGTAGAGAAGATGGACGAGTTGTTCCGCAAGATTAAGGAGTAATTCGATGGAACCATGAAGTTGGTTTGGCTCATAGCGCGAAAGTATTTTTTTTCGAGGAAGAATCCTACGGCGGTGAACATCATCACGGGGATTTCTTTATCGGGTTATGCTGTTGGGGCTATGGCCTTATTGATTTTATTGAGTGCATTGAATGGATTTGAGGATTCCATATTTGGAGGATACAAAAACTGTTCCCCCCATTTAAAGATGGTTCCCAAAACGGGGAAGGTTTTCTATGTACGTACTGCGTTGTTAGACAGTTTAAAACGCATGTCGGGTGTAAAAGGGGTGAGTGTAGCATTGCAAGATAAGGCCATAGTTAAGTACGGTGAAAAGCAAACGGTGGCACGTGTTCGGGGTGTAGATTCTGCGTTTTACAAGGTATTTCTGGTGGATTCGATGGTAAAAGTGGGTACGGCAAAATTGCTTTCCATTTCAGGAGATATTGCGTATGCTTGGATGTCGGAAGGATTGGTTTATCGATTGGGATTGAATGGTAACGACAATTACATTGAGTTATTGTCGCCGGATCGGACATCGAGTTCAGTAGCACAGACGCAGTTGAACCAGGAGGTTTTGGGCGTATCTGCGATGGTTGAAATGGCGGATGATGATGCGCAGAACACGATCATAGTACCGTTGAGGATTGCGCAAGCGTTGTTTGCACGTGAGGATGAATCCGAGGGTTTGGGATACGGAAGCGAGTTGAATATTCGGGTGGAAGGTGGATTTGGTGCTGAAGGTAAGGTACAGGATCGGCTTCAGGAGATGTATTCGAACGAGTTTGAAGTGCGTAATTTAAGGGAGCAACATCCCACGTTACATAAAATGTTCAATACGGAAAAGTGGTTTTCGTTTGCGTTATTGGCGTTTATTTTGGGATTGATTAGTTTCAATTTGTTTGGTTCGCTACGCATGATGGCTATGGATAAACAATCGGATTTAGAGATTCTGATGGCAATGGGTTTGAGGCAGAGCTTGTTGCGACGAATTTTTATGATTGAGGGTTTGATGGTGAGTTTGTTGGGCTCGGTATTGGGGATGTTGATAGCGGTTGTACTCGTGTGGATACAGCAAGAATATGGGTTGGTGAAAACACAATCTACTTACGAGATGGTGTATCCTGTAAGTTTGCGTTGGAGCGATATCATGTTGGTACTGTGTTTAAACGGCTTTTTGGGGATGTTGGTATCTTTGGGTGTTCGTGGTTTGGTGAAAATGGAACGATGATTCCTGAGAGTTTAATTATCTTTTAAATATAAAATTCTGAATTTCGAGGGCAGCTTCTTCGATGGCTTTGGCAATAACTGGTTCTTCTTCGGGTTTCCATTTACCGAGAACGAATTCTACTTGACGACCTTTTGGAAAATCGTTTCCAATTCCGAATTTGAGTCTGGGGTAAGCTTCTGTGCCCAAGGTAGCTTCGATGCTTTTGAGGCCATTGTGTCCAGCGGGGCTTCCTTTCAAGCGCAGTCTTAATTTTCCGAGTGGTAGAGCGAGGTCATCGACGATGATAAGCACATTTTCGAGGGGTATTTTTTCTTGTTGCATCCAATAGGCCACTGCTTTGCCGGAGAGGTTCATGAAGGTATTGGGTTTTACGAGTATGAGTTTTTTGGATTTGATGGAACAATCGGAACGATAGCCGTGTCGCACAGATTCCCAATAAGATTGTTGATTTTTGGCCAGGTGGTCGAGCACATCGAAACCGATGTTGTGTCGGGTATGGGCATATTCATCGCCGGGGTTTCCGAGTCCTACGATTAAGAATTTGGTCATGGGTATAGGTTTGAAAAACGGATTGAAAATAAATTATTTTGAAGTGATGGGTAGGATGATAAAACGGGTAATGAGTTAAGGAGGGAAAAACAGGTACAAAAATAAGTGGCTGGAATGGGACTTAATGGGGGTTTGGCAAAAATCCTTTAAAAATAACTATTTTTGTTGCATGGAATTGAACCGACCTGTTAGGGTATTGATTGCCAAAGTGGGACTTGATGGTCACGACCGCGGTGCGAAGGTGATAGCTGCGGCTTTGCGCGATGCCGGGATGGAGGTAATATATACGGGATTGCGACAAACACCGGAAATGGTGGTACAAACTGCATTGCAAGAGGATGTTGATGCTATTGGTGTTAGCATTTTGAGTGGGGCGCACAACACGGTATTCCCGAGAATTTTATCGCTCATGAAAGAGAAGGGTTTGAACGATGTATTGTTGACAGGTGGTGGAATTATTCCGGATGGTGATGCAAATGAATTGAACGAATTGGGAGTGGCTCGATTGTTTCCACCGGGCACTGACACGCGTGAGATATCTGAGTACATAAAAAATTGGGTGGCGGAGAATCGCGGATAAGCTTTATTAGTATTTGTTTTAGATTCCTCTGCAAACTATCTTTGCAGAATGAAATTTGGCGTGGTAATTTTTCCTGGATCCAATTGCGATCGTGATCTCATCGATGTTTTGAGTAATTACAGCAATGAATCTGTGGTAGAACTATGGCATAAAGACACTGATTTACATGGGTGTACACATATTTTTCTACCTGGGGGATTTAGTTACGGCGATTATTTACGCAGTGGAGCCATTGCCAAGTTAAGTCCGATAATGGTGGCGGTGAGCAAACATGCACAAAACGGTGGATTTGTTATGGGAATTTGCAATGGATTTCAGATTCTCTGCGAAAGTGGGTTGTTGCCGGGTGCATTGTTGCGCAACAACAACATGAAATTTGTATGTAAGAATGTGGATTTGGTAGCGGTTAACACGAATACATCAGTTACCAAAAAATTGAAATCCAATCAACGAATTACTGTTCCGATTGCACATGGAGAGGGGCGTTTTTATGCGGATGAGGAATCGTTGAAACGCATAGAAGAAAACGGACAGGTTATTTTCAGGTATGTTGAAAACCCCAATGGTTCATTGAATGATATTGCTGGCATTTGCAATGAAACCAAGAATGTATTTGGCATGATGCCGCATCCGGAACGCTGTTATTCGGATTATTTGTTGAACCAAGACGGAAAATTGATTTTTGATTCCCTTTGAGATATTTAATAATTAACGGTCCGAATTTGAATTTGTTGGGTTTAAGAGAACCCGATATTTATGGTAATATTTCCTTTGAAGAATATTTTGAGCGTATTAAAACGCAATTCAAAAAGCAGCACAATGCGGATTTGGAATATTACCAATCCAACATTGAGGGAGAATTGATAACAGCGATTCAAAAAGCCGGCTGGGATCCTACCATAATGGGAATAGTACTAAATGCGGGAGGATATAGTCACACCAGTGTTGCTTTGGCCGATGCTGTTAAAGCCATACCTAAAAACGTGGTTTTGGTACATATTTCTAACATTCATGCACGAGAAGAAGAGCGTCACATAGATTTATTAGCGGCGTATGCTCAAGGGCAAATCACGGGCTTGGGTTTGCATGGATACGATTTGGCCTTGGAGTATTTGATTTCTTGGCAAGATGTGGTAAAGAATTAATGATTTCTTAAAACCCAATACAAACATGACAAAGTTTAACAATATATTAACCGAAAATGTGGATGGAATGTGGTTGATTACGATCAATCGTGAATCCAAGATGAATGCTTTAACTATTGAAACCTTGCAAGAAATTAAGGAGGCCGTTTTAGAGGGCAATTCGGATCCAGAGGTATTGGGCATTGTAATTACGGGTGCAGGTTCAAAAGCGTTTGCTGCGGGTGCAGATATTTCGGAGTTTGCTCATTTTAATGTGGATGAAGCAACGAGAATGAGTGCAGATGGACATGATGTAATGAACACGATAGAAGACGGCACCAAGATGGTGATTGCAGCGGTAAATGGATTTGCATTGGGCGGTGGTTGCGAGTTGGCCATGGCATGTCATATTCGAATAGCGAGTAACAATGCCAAGTTTGGTCAGCCGGAAGTGAATTTGGGAGTACCTCCGGGTTATGGAGGAACACAGCGGTTAATACAATTGGTGGGAAAGGGAAGAGCACTGGAAATGTTGTTGACGGGAGATGCCATTGGTGCTGACAAGGCCTTAGAGTTTGGATTGGTGAATCGGGTGGTGGAACAATCGGAGTTGTTGGAAACTTGTAAAGCGATGGTGTTGAAGGTGGGCAGCAAGAGTCCGATGGCGGTTCACAAAGTGTTTAAGTGCGTTTCGGATTTTTACCGTCCGAATGTTAACGGAATGCAACGCGAAATTTACGAGTTTGGCTCGGCATTTGGATCTGAGGAGTTCAAGGAGGGCACAGATGCGTTCTTGAATAAAAGAAGTCCTCAGTTCAGAAAGTAATGAAAGTAATTTAGCACAAAAACACCTAAATTTGTAAAAAATGCGTACTCAATATTTTAGATGGAATATTATAGTTCTATTATCCATCATTTTAATTACACAACAAAGTTGCTTTAGCTATAAGAAGCAGATTTTATTTCAAGATTTACCAGATAGTACAGCGAATATTTCATTAGCTCAACCGGATCCAATTATCCAAAGAGGTGCTCAGTTAATGATTCGTATTTATGCAATGGATCAAGAAAGTGCCGGATATTTCAATCAACCAATGGGTTTTGGTGGTGGCGGTGGAGGTGGAGGAATGATGATGAATTCATCCCAAGGTAGTTTTTTGGGTTACTTAGTTAATGAACAAGGACAAATAGAATTTCCAAAACTTGGAACCATAAATGTATTAGGTTACACACAGCAACAATTACGTGATTCGTTGCAAGTTTGGTTATTACCTTATTTAAGAGAACCAATAGCGAACGTTCGTATTATGAATTTTTTGGTTACCTATATTTCTGCCGATAAAGCAAGTACTATGGTAATTTCAAATAATAAAACTAATATTTTACAATTTTTAGGGATGGTAAATGGTTTGACTTGGGTAGATAAGCGAGACAATGTAAAAGTAATAAGACAAACCAATGATACTCGAAAGGTATATAATGTTAATTTAACAGATAGTTCTGTATTTAGTTCGCCTGCGTTTTATCTACAGCCAGGAGATGTTATTTATGTAGAACCCAATAAAAGGAAATTTATTGAAACGAATGTGTTATTGTTGAATTATCTAACAACAGTTACAAGTACAATTACAGTGTTATTTTTATTTATAAATAATTTAAGAAACTAAAATGGCTGAAGAAACATTTAATTTTGATGAAGAAAATAGAGGAAGTAAGAGATTTCTTCAAGTCCTCATGCACGATTATTTGCCTTATTGGCCGGTATTAGTTGCTTTTGTTATTTTGGGTTATATTTCTGCTCGAATATATATAAAGTTGCAGACACCTTTGTATAAGATGGATTCTGGAATTTTATTAAAAGATGCATTTACTACGTCCGATGATATTTTGCGAGAAGCGGTTACAGGCAAGGCAATCACAGAGATAGAAGATGAGCTGGAAATTTTACAAGGAATCGTGGTAGTCAAGAGAGCTGTAAAGATTGCACAATCTCAAGTTAATTTGGTTCTTCACGGAAGATTTATTGATTCAGTTTATTACCAAAAAGATCCTCCATTAAAAATTACCCTATTAAACCCAGATTCAGCAAAATATACTTTGTTAAAATTTAATTATCGGCCGAGTAAAAAGATCGTGGTTTTGGGTAAGGATAAATATCCATTGAATCAAGTAGTTGAAATTAACGGAAACAGATTAATTTTTACTGTTAATCCTGAAGCAAAAGTAGGGGATTTTGCACCGTATGTGGTTCCCCGTTTGAAGCTCGAAATTCTGTCGTTAGATGAAGCTGCAGTTAAAATGCAATCGTCATTGAATGTCGAAATAAGTAAAAATTCCAGTATTATTAATTTGTCAATGGTTACTGACGCAGCAGAGCGTTCAAAAGATTGGTTGAATGCTTTAGTTGAAAGTTACCAAGAAGAAACTAAATTAGAAAAACGCAAAAAAGCTCTATACACTATGGATTTCATAGACGAAAGATTGAGTTACATAGGTAGAGATTTGGATAGTATTGAGTCAGATTTGTCTAATTTTAAGAAACAAAACAATGTTGATAAAATTTCTTTAGAGGCACAGAGAGTACTAAGAAAACTTGAAGCAGGTGATCAGTTAGACGCTCAAACTGAGTTGCAATTATTTGTTTTAGAAGATTTAGAAAAATATATAAAGGGTCGAATTTCTAAGCCAGGAATGGTACCCAGTTCTATTGGATTAGATGATGCAACCTTAAATAGTTACATTGAAAAATTGCATGAAGCCGAAACGCGCTACACCCTCGCAGTTTCTACAAATGGCCCCAATAATGATCAAATTCATTTAATTCAAAAAGAGATCGATTCATATAAATCTTCTTTATTAGAGATTGTTCAAAATATTCGAAATAATTTGGTTACAATTCAAAAGAAGACACAAGGTGATAATTCTAAATACAATCGAGAATACGATGAAGTAATGAGAAGCATACCAAGTAAAGAGAGAGAATTATTAAATATTACTAGACAACAAGAAATTAAAAATGGAATTTACAAGTTTTTATTGGAAAAACGTGAAGAATCCGCTATTCAAATGGCGGGTACTTTAAGTGATATTCGTATTGTTCGAGAACCATTTGGAAGTGAGTTAGTTAGTCCAAACCCAGGTCAATCAATCGGAGTATTTATTTTAGGTTTTCTAAGCGTTGCTATTTTAGTACTTTTCTTGAAAAGCAACTTACGTTACAAAGTAACCAGTAGATTAGAGTTAGAGAGTTTAACTACAGCTCCTGTAATTGGGGAAATTGTTGAAAGTAATTCAACAAATCCTTTAATTATGAAGGATGGAGTCAGAACACTTATTGCCGAACAATTTAGGGGATTAAGAACTAATTTAAATAGATTTTCAACAAACAATTGTACAAAAATCTTAGTTACATCAAGTATTCCGGGAGAGGGAAAGTCTTTCTGTGCTTTAAATATTTCTTTGTCATTTGCAATGGCGGGTAAAAAGACAATTCTAATTGAGTCGGATATGCGCAAACCCAATATTGCTAAACATTTAAATATGTCTAGGAGAGTTGGATTAAGTTCATATTTGTCCGGTAATGTTGAATTAAATGAAATAATTCAAAATATTGAGGAATATTCCAATTTTTCAGTAATTCCAGTTGGGGCAATTCCTCCAAACCCTGTCGAACTATTGTTGAGTGGAAGGTTTGAGAAGTTATTAGATGATTTAGGTGGTGTGTTCGATGTAGTAATTATTGATTGTCCTCCAGTAGGTTTAGTTACGGATGCTGTTGAAATTTCAAAATGGGTGGACGTGTCATTGTTTGTTGTGCGCCATTATTTTACACCAAAAATGGTAATTCGGAGTGTAGTTGAAAGATATTATTCTGAGAACAAGATTACCAACATGAATTTGATTTTTAATGGGTTGAAAAGTGGTATTTCGGGTTACAATTATGGTTATAGTTACGGTGGAAATTATGGCTATTCCTATGGCTATGGCTATGGCTATGGCTATGGCTATGGCTATGGCTATGTTGAAGAAGCAAACAATTATTATTTATCCGACAAATCAAATCGCAAAATCTATATTAAACGATTCTCAGCAATTTTTGTAGCTCCATTTTTGGCCTTTGTTGGCTACAACAAGAAGTGAAAATAGTATTTTACAAAAATTTGTACATTATTTTAGTATTATGCAATCGGCAACTGACTTTTTTCGAGTATTTTTGCGGCTTGAAATAGTATCAGTTGACTGGATGTAACTGAAGTGGCGGAGCTTTTTTGTGAATACAATATTCGTAAAAAGTTTAATATGATGTAAATTGCTTATGTTGTTTTATTTCACTATATAAACTATATAATATAATGCATCTTATGTCTATACTTAGATTGGGAACTAAATAAAATCAGTTGAATACAGCGTGGATTTAATAGTAGGAAGACAAGATAATCTAATTTACAAGTTTGAATTATATCCAAAATGCCGTGTCCATAATAAACGGTGGAATAAGAGTAGCAATTTTTACTACTTTTGAAATAAACGAAGCTTGGAAAACTGTTTCCATGTTAAGATTAATTTAATTTTTTGAAAAATGAAAAATCATATTAAAAAACCTAAAATTTCGATAATTGGTTTGGGTTATGTTGGATTGCCATTGGCTGTGGCTTTCGCTAAAAAGTATAATGTAGTGGGTTTTGACATCAATTCTCACAGAGTTTCCGAACTAAACAAAGGCATCGATACAACCCTTGAAGTAGATAATAGTGAATTAGAGTCCATTATTGAAAGTGGATCTAATGATTTTGGGTTAAAAGTTACAGATAATTTAGAATTCATAGCGGATTCAACTGTTTATATTGTTACTGTTCCTACACCAACGGATAATCACAACAGGCCAGTACTAACACCGATGATTAAGGCAAGTGAAATGATTGCTTCAGTTTTGAAGTATGGGGATTTTGTAATATATGAGAGCACGGTTTATCCTGGAGTTACAGAAGACGAAATGGTTCCAATTCTGGAGAAGGGAAGTGGTTTAATTTTTAATAAAGATTTCTATTGTGGATATTCTCCAGAAAGGATCAATCCTGGGGATAAAGAGCATACAGTAACTAGAATCCTAAAGGTTACTTCTGGATCAACACCAGAATCAGCCGATTTTATTGATGAATTGTATAAATCGGTAATTGTAGCAGGAACATTTAAGGCAAGTTCAATTAAAGTTGCGGAAGCAGCAAAGGTTATTGAAAATTCACAAAGAGATATCAACATTGCCTTTGTTAATGAATTAAGTAAAATATTCAATCTGATGAATATAGATACTAGTGAAGTTTTAGAAGCTGCTTCAACTAAATGGAATTTTTTAAAATTCAAACCAGGTTTAGTGGGTGGACATTGTATAGGCGTGGATCCCTATTACTTAGCGCAAAAAGCTCAGGAAGTGGGTTATCATCCTGAGATAATTTTAGCAGGAAGGAGACTAAATGACTCAATGGGTAAGTATGTTGCTACAGAAGTTGTGAAATTAATGATGCGTAAAGACATTAGAGTTTTAGATTCGAAAGTTCTAATTATGGGTTTTACGTTTAAGGAAGATTGTCCAGACGTAAGAAACACTAGGGTAATAGACATATATAAAGAACTGCAGAATTTTGATATTCAAGTGGATGTATTTGATCCTTGGGCAAACACCGAAGAAGTATTTAATGAATATGGAATAAAAATAAAGAGTCAATTGGAATCATTAAACTATTCTGCGGTTATATTAGCTGTTTCACATAATGAATTTAGAAATATAGATGTTAGAAAAATTGTAGGCAGTTCTGGAGTAGTTTACGATGTAAAATCTTTTTTACCCAAAGAACTTGTAGATTCTAGGTTGTAATACTTTGAATTTTTAAAAAGATGTCATTATCTAATAAAGCTTTTTCTAGTTTTAATTATGTTTTTATTTCAACCGTTTTATCTAAAGTAATTGTACTTCTCGGGGGTATAATAATGGCAAGAATCTTGAGCCCAGAAGACTTTGGGTTAATTGCCATGTTGTATATAATCTTTGAATTATCCAATTTCCTAATAACAGCGGGTTTTGGCACAGTAATAATTCGTGAAAAAGATGTCTCACAAGAAGATTTGTCTACAGTATTTTGGTTTAATTTAATTGCAAGTGCAACATTAGTTATCGTTATTTGGTTTTTTTCAACAGATATTGCTGAGTTTTATCATGAACCAAGACTGGTTTTGGTTTCAAGAGTAATGAGTTTGAATTTAATATTTTCTGCATTTGGAATGGTGCAAAGTAGTATGTATCAAAGAGAACTTAAATTTAAAGAATTAGGGATAAGAAAAGTTATAGCAAGCCTCATTACTATAGTTGTAGGAGTGTATTTGTCAATGACCGGTTGGGGTTATTTAGCATTAGCAATAAAGTACACTATTGGTAGTTTGATTAGTGCAATTTTATTGTATTCAATGCGTCCTTGGAGTCCAACTTCTTTCATCAAAACATCTAATTTTTTTAGAATGTTCAAGTTTGGAGGTAATGTAATGCTATTGGGTGTAATAAATACTTTAACTAGGAATATACATCAAATTGTTATTGGAAAGTACTTTAGCTCAAAGAGCTTGGGTTTTTTTAATCAAGGTAACATGCTAAAAGACAACCTTGTAAACACGCTCACGGATGCGGTTTATCAAGTTTCATTCCCCTTGTTAGCAAAAATTCAAGAAGACAAAAAACGAATGAAAGCAGGCTACATTCGTATTTTAGGACTAACTAGTTTTATTATTTTTCCTTTAATAATAATTTTTTCCTTCATAGCTAAACCACTAATTATTGTTTTATTAGGTGACAAGTGGGTGCAAACAACTCCGTATTTTCAACTTCTCTTAATTAGTGGAGGATTAAAACACATTCATTCCATGAATATAAATATCCTTAAAGTCTATGGGGAGGGAAAAGATTATTTGTATCAAGGAGTTTTTAGAAATGCAATTACAATTATTGGAATAATGATAGGTGTAAGCTACGGAACAATAGGTATTGCTGCGAGCTTAGTAATATCCGATTTTATTCAGTTGGGAATAAACACCTATTATAGTAATAGATATATCAAGTTTGATGTATTTGAACAGATTAAAACTATTGGCCCTATTTTATTTTTAAACCTTTTTCTATTTATAGGTTCATGGATTTGTAATTTATTTATTGAAAGTAATTCTAACCTGTATTTATTAATTTATCCGATAGTATTTATATTGTTTTATGGATTAATTTCCAAATTATTAAAAATGCATGAATATACGTTGTTTTGGAGCTTATTTAATAAAAAAGGACTTTAATTTGAAACGTGTCTTAAATTTAAGAATGTATGAGTAAAATACTAATTATATGTAATAGCTTTTGGCCAGAGAACAACCCTAGATCGTTTAGAGCTACTGAGCTTGCAGTGGAGATGGCAAATCAGTCTCATGAAGTACATGTTTGGAAACCGAATGTTTCATTGGAGCAACAACGATACGCAGAAGAGCAAGGTGTAAAAATAAAAAGCATTGGGGATTTTAAAAGGAAGCCTCCAATCCAGGGAAATAATAAAATTTCAAAACTTTTAGCGCGTATTGTGAATAGATGGTTTCAATTGTATTTCGAGTTTCCAGATATAAAATTACTTTTTTTAGTAAAAAAATCTATTGAAAAGTATAAGCAACACGAATATGATTTCTGCATAAGTATAGCCGTGCCTTATCCGATTCATTGGGGTACGGCAATTGGTTTAAGGAAAAATAAAATCGCGAAACGGTGGATTGCGGATTGTGGTGATCCCTTTATGGGTGATGAAAGTGATTCATTTAGACATCCGTTTTACTTTAAATTTGTAGAGAAATACTTTTGCAGAAAAGCTGATTTTCTTACTGTGCCTACAAAGAATTCATACAAGGGTTATTACGAGGAGTTTTGGGACAAAATAAAGGTTATTCCTCAAGGATTCAATTTTGAGAAAGTTAAGTTGTCAGACCATAGAACCACTTTTGAATGTCCTACCTTCGGCTATGCTGGAGGGGTAATTCCAAATTATCGAGAGCCATTTGAGTTATTGGATTATTTGGTAGGTTTCAAGGGAGATTTTAGATTTATTGTTTACTCATCCAAGTTGAAGTATTTTTTACCTTATAAATGCAAGTTGGGTGAAAAATTGATATTAAATGAGGTATCAGATAGGTTGGATGTGCTTTATGAGTTTAGCAAATTGGATTTTGTGGTGAATTTCAACAATAAAGGCAATAAGCAAACAGCGAGTAAACTTATAGATTACCATATTATAAAAAAACCAATTCTTAATATAAATTTCAGACAATTTAGTAGTGAAGAATTTGATAAATTTTATTCAGGTGATTATTCTAGTAATTTCATAATTGAAGATCCAGACCAATACAGAATTGAGTCTGTTGTTAGGAAGTTTATTTATTTAGGAACTAACAAAGTATTGGTATGATTAAAGCGGACTATTTTTGGCTTAATTTGATTAGTCCTTTTTTCGCTTTAGTGAAAGAAATAGCTGATTTCAAATCTAATAAACTACCTATTGTGTTAATGATGTTTTGTGGTTTTTATGGTGCAACTCAAATGCTAGGGGATGAGGATTATAAGGATTCGAGTCATTATAGAGATAAATTTTATGCCATGCACGATGAAGATGTTTCGTGGGAGTCTTTTAGAAGGTCAATATTTGATGGTGAAACAACCTTTGATGTAATTGTTCCATTGATTTCTTTTACGGTTTCTACTTTAACAAGAAACGAGAAAGTGCTTTTCATGGTTTTCGGTGTTATTTTCGGATACTTTTACGGAAACAATATTCGATTGGTAGTTGAAAACATCGGTATAGAAACAATCCGGTATAAATCCAATTTTCTTTGGCTACTTGTTTTTACTTTTAGTTTGGTTATTCCTTTTTGGTCTGGTTTAAATGGTATTCGAATGTGGTCGGGTGCACATGTTTTCTTTTATGGAGCATTTCGGTTATTGAAATTCAAAGATGTAAGAAACCTTTATTATGTTTTTCTTTCGGTGCTGTTTCACTTTTCTTATTTCAGTGTTAGTGGAATTCTTTTATTGTTTTATTTTTCTCCACTGAAAAAGTACAGCATGTTGTATTTTGCATTGTTTGTGGTTACTTTTTTTCTTGCAGAATCTAATTTGGGTTCTGTTACAGAATTAATCAATAATTTAACGCCAAATCTTTTTAAGGCAAAAACGGAGAATTATACAAAAGAAGTTTATGTCGAGACGTTTAAAACCATTCGTGATGATTATAGTTGGCATGCACGTATCTACAGAGACGTATTGAAATATACGGTTTTTTATTTAGTTACAATTACTTTTTTGTTTAATCTACGGTCTAAAGTACTTAATGTAACTCAAACTAAACTGTTATCTTTTACATTAATTTTGTTTTCATTCGCGAATATTATTTCCAAACTACCCTCTGGTTCTCGATTTTATAGTGTGTCTTATCTTTTTGCTTTTGTGTCAATAATATATTATTATGAGAAAACGAATGAAAAAAGTTGGTACCGTTACACAACCTTACCAATTTTATTTTTTTTAATTGTAAACATTCGAGACGGTTGTGATCATTTTACACTGGCTACGTTTTTATCAAATCCTTTGCTCCTGTTTTTTGATTTTTTAAATCAAAAACCAATAATAGAGTACATTAAATAAGAATTATATGAGTTTCGTTTCAGAACAAGTATTTGGTATATTAGGAAATAAAACAAGGAAAAAAATAATTGTAATAGAATCTGATGATTGGGGATTGCAGAGAATGCCTTCTAAAAAAGCTTTTGAGAATTTAAAAAAAGCTGGATTCCCAGTTGAAACTTGTCCTTACAATTTGAACGATTCATTAGAAAATGTGGAAGACATTTCACGTTTAAATGATTTTTGTGAGAAATTTAAAGATAAGAATGGCAATAGTTTAAAAATTACTGCCAATTTCATTATGTCTAATCCAGATTTTGAAAAAGTAAAAGAATCTAATTTTGAAGAATATTGTTATCTAAAAATTAATGATATTTACAATTTTTATCAAGGTAATTTAAACACCCTAACTACAATCAAAGAGGCATATAAGAATGGTACGTTTATTCCGCAATTACACGGACGCGAACATTTGCAAGTTAATCATTGGTTGAATGCATTGAGAATCGGGGACAATGAAACTTGGTTAGCTTTCAATGAAGGGGTTTTTGGACATCCATCAAATTATGGAAAAAACAGCGGTATAAATTTCCTTTCTGCATTTCACATCTCTTCAAACAATGAATTGAAATTTATTATTGACTCGGTTTCAGACGGTGCTTTAATTTTCAAGGAAATATTTGGTTATAAGTCTGATACTTTTATTGCACCGAGATATATATGGCCATTGGAGTTAGAAAGTTATTTTAAAGATAATGATATTAAATCTTTACAAGGCACCCATGTACAATTGATACCGAGATTGAATAACAAAAATATACATACTTTGGCGAAGCAGATTAATTGGATGGGGAAGCGCAATAAAAACGGATTGGGATATTTGTGTAGAAATGTTTTTTTTGAACCTACACTTAGGCCAAGTTTTTCTTGGGAAAAAGATGCATTAAGAAGAATAGATACAGCTTTTTATTGGGGCAAACCAGCTATTATTTCTACACATCGATTAAACTTTATGGGTGGTTTTTCATCCGAAAATAGAGAAACTACTTTAAGTAGATTACGGAACTTAATACAACAGGTGCAGAAAAAGCACAAAGAAATAGTGTTTGCATCTTCCAATGAGTTGATTAATTTGTAAAATGTTGAATTTTGACTAACTGATTTTAATGTTCTTAATATTTAACGTTAATACAATTTTAAGCGAGAGTTGATTAATATTAAGTGTATTAAGAAATTCTCAAGACTAATAATCATTATGCCGAAGGTTAACCATAGTGAAATTTGTTGTGTCTGTTTAGAGTGAAATTCAGATTAGGTAAACTAATATTTTTGTATAAATCAATTGATTCAATATAAAATCTAAAAACAAAGGATAAAAAATTGCTAAAGAAAGTTTGCATAGTGGCACCTAGTCTTCAGATGGGAGGAATAGAACGTTCCTTATCAACGTTGGCTAACTATTTAAATTCACTTAAAATTCAAGTTCATTTTATAACAATTTTTCCTTTCGAAAAGTTTTTTAGCCTTGATGATGGAATATTATTACACGAACCGGAATTAGTATTCACAAAAAAAGAAAAATCTAATTTCAAGAATCTGTTGTATTATGTTCGAATGCTTTCACCTATTAGAGGTTGTATAGCTAGAAAAATTAAACTAATCAATCCTGATGTTGTGATTTCTTACGGTGATTGGTTTCCTCATTTGGTAATGCTCGGCTTGAATAATAAATATCCTGTTGTTTATTCCAATAGATCAAACCCTAAAATACAATATTCTAAGCCGATAGAATTGGTTCGTTGGTTGGCCTATAAGTTAACGCCCCCAGCAGGTATTATTGCTCAAACATCTCACGCTAAAGCTAGAAAAGAAAGGATTTTTAGAGATACAATTCCTATAAAGGTCATTCCTAACCCAATAAAGTTTTCAGACCCACCTTCATTAGTAAAAAAAGATTGGATCATTTCTGTAGGAAGACTTCATAAAGAAAAAGGTTTTATACGTTTAATAGAAGCGTATATGGCAATTAAAAATAAAAATTGGAAATTGATATTGATTGGAGATGGTGTACATAAAGATGAAATTGTAAATTTTGTGAAGAATAAGGGCATTGAGAAAAATGTAATTTTCAAAGGGAAAGAAAAAGATGTTTATTCGTTACTTTTGCAATCAAAAATATTCGTGTTAGCATCACACAAAGAAGGGTTTCCAAATGCTCTATTAGAAGCATGTTCTTTGGGTTTACCCACAATTAGTTTTGATATTATTGCTGGACCATCCGATATTATAGAAAATGAAAAAAATGGTATTTTGTTGATAGATGGTGATATCAAAGGCTTAACCAAATCAATAGATCGACTAATTGATAGCGAAGAGCTTCGTAATCAACTAGGTAAAAATGCAAAAGAGTCTTCTAAACGTTTTGATGTTAATACAATAGGTAAAGAAATACATGCTTTTTTAATTGAAGTAATTATAAAATGGAAAAATCCCCTCTAGTATCTATTACTATGCCTGTTTTCAATGGTGAAAGAACCATCCAATTGGCAATTCAATCGATTCTGCATCAAACATATCCAAATTGGAAATGCATTATTGTGAATGATTGTAGTACGGATGGTACAGCATCTATATTAAAAAAATACGAGCCAGATCATCGTTTTAAAATAATTCATTTGCCAGAAAACAAAGGAAGAGGTAATGCTAGACAAGTTGCGTTAGATAATGCAGAAGGAGACTATTTGACTTTTTTAGATGCTGATGATTTTTACCATCCCGAAAAATTGGAATTGCAACTTAAGATATTTTCACAATTTCCAGATATTGTGGTATCGTCTACGGGGGTTGGATCATTTGATAGAACTCATAAACTTAAACGCAAGCGGGGATTTAAAAATAAGGGTTTAAATAATTACAAAAATGAAAACAGATATCCAGGCTTTCCAGCTTCTGTTATGATTCGTTTGGATTTGGCACAAAAGAATACCTATAACACTTTACTCAAGGCAGCTGAAGACAATGATTTTCTTCATAAGTGTTTATCTCCAAATCTGTCGTATTATGTATTAGAAGAGATTCTGTATTATTACGAAGAATTTGGTGTCATAACTAGATCTAAATTTATCTTTTATCAATGGAATGCCTACAAAAAAAGTCTAAGCTTTGGGAAGTCATTTTTTAATAAAGCTCAGTTTTTAATAAGAGGATTCATTAAGTTTAGTATTTTTTTCGTAGGTTCCCTTTTATTTGGCCCTGATTTTTTTGTAAGTAGAAGAGGAAATAAAGTGTCAACAATGGATTGCAGTAGATTTCAATACGTATTAAATATTATCAGAGCACAGCAGTAGTAGTAGTTCTTGGTTTCCTATATGGAATTACTATTTGAGTATTATAAAAGTACGCAAGTTGATAGGTAAATGACAATAGGTATTAAAGATTTTTACATTCGGATTTTCATAGTAACGTAAACTATTTAGAACATTGCATTACGATACTTTGGAGGATGATGTAAATACTTCAATGAAACGTAAGTAGAATATTATGTATAACAATATTGAGTAAGTTGAAGACTACAATTAAAAAAGATGCTTACTAAAAAAAATTAATGAATGTATACAGCATTTTATTGAATATTAAAAGTACTAGTTGAATATAAATGAAGTTAGTTATTGGAATTACTGCCCCTCTAAGTGTTATACTTTTAAAAGGCCAATTAAGTTATTTTAAAAACAATGGTTATGATGTCTATTTATTAGCTCCAAAAACAAACGAAACAGTTGAATTTTGTTCCAAAGAAGGTGCAATGCTACTGCCGGTTCCTATAGAACGTGAGATAAATATTCTTTCCGACATTAGATCTTTGTTTATAATCTATCGACACTTAAAAAAAATTAATCCAGAAATTATTAATGTGGGTACACCAAAAATGGGTGCATTGGGAATTCTTGCAGCTAAGTTTTTAGGTATATCAAAAAGAATTTATACATGTCGTGGATTTAGATTTGAACATGAAAAAGGTGTAAAAAAATTTATTCTTAAGTTAATAGATAAAATAGCGCTAAAAAGTGCTCAAAAAGTAATTTGCATTAGCGAATCTGTTCAAGAATTAGGTATTAAAGAAGGAATGTTTACCAAAGAGGATACTATTATTTTTGGTAAGGGAAGTAGCAATGGGATAGATTTAGATTTTTTTAATCCTGAAAATTATAATAATCAATTTAAAGAGGAATTAAAAACAAAAATTGGAGTTTCAGATAAATTTATTTTCGGATTTGTCGGTAGAATTATTGACCGGAAAGGAATCAATGAATTGTACACGGCATTTTTGAAAGTAAACAAGAAATATCCTAATTCACATTTGATAATTGTTGGGAAAGCAAATTTAGAACAGGTTGCTGATAAAAGCCTCATGAGTAAGCTTGAATCGGATAGAAATGTTACCCTTACAGGTTATGTTACCAATGTAAATGATTACATGTCCATTATGGATGTTTTTGTCTTACCTGCGTGGTGGGAAGGCTTTGGTAATACTTTAATACAAGCTGCAGCAATGGGTTTGCCCATAATTAGTTGTAATGTAACTGGTTGTAAAGATGCGGTTAATCATGGATTTAATGGTGTACTCATCCCACCCAAAAACATCACGCTTCTATCTGATAAAATGATGGAAATTATTCAGGATAATGACACAAGAGAAAGATGGGGACAAAATGGAAAAGAATGGGCAAAGAACTTTGATTCAGAACAAATTTGGTCTGGGTTGAAGAATCTCTATGAACATAAATTTAAAAGAAAAATTTTAATTGTAGCTACTAGCGACATACATTTGCACACCTTTCATCGTCCATATATAAAATGGTTGATCAATGAAGGGCATGAGGTAGATTTGGCTTTTGAACGCAGAGGAAATTATCAATTTGAAGAAATAAATCAAATCAATTTACTTGATTTTCCTCGGGAATTACAGTTGAGAAAAATTGTTAAATCCTATAAAGTTTTAAAAGCTATTATTGATAAAAATAAATACGATTTAGTTCATTGCCATACTCCAATTCCTAGCCTTATCTCCCGTATGACAGCAAGGAATGCTAGAAGAAATGGGTGTAAAGTTATCTATACCGCCCATGGTTTTCATTTTCACAAAAATGCTTCATTAAAAGAATGGTTAGTCTACTATCCAGTGGAATATATTGCTTCATTATTTACCGATGCAATTATAGTTTTGAATAAAGAGGACTTTGAACGGATAAACGGAAAAATGTTGCATAAAGATAGCTTTTTGATACCGGGAATAGGAGTTGATTCAGGCCGATTTCAACCTATTGAAAATGAAGAAATTCGACAAAAAAGGGTTTCATTGGGTTATAATGATAATGATATTCTGGTACTTTATATTGCAGAGTTCATACACCGGAAAGATCATGAATTTCTGATTAGATGTATGCCTGACGTAATTAAATTAAACCCCAATATTAAACTATTATTAGCAGGCAAAGGTATACTCATAGAAGCGATGAAAAAATTAACTCAGGAATTAGAGATTTCAAATTGGGTTGATTTTTTGGGTTTTAGGGATGACATCGATGAAATCTGCAAAATTATTGATATTGGCGTCTCGACTTCTCGTCAAGAAGGTAAAAATATTGGTTTACTTGAAATGAGATTCTGTGGTAAACCAACAATTGCCTCCAATATTAGAGGGCAAAATGAAGATATAGTTAATGGACAAAATGGATATTTATTCAATAGTTTTGATAGTTTTGATTTTATCAATAAAATTATCAAATTGGCTGAGAATCCTCAATTACGAATAGATATTGGTGAATCAGGAAAAGAAACAGCTAAACAATATGAACTGGAAAATTCACTTAATGCAATGATTGAAATATATAAAAAATACCTAAACTAAGAAATTATTATTGTTATCGGACTAAATGGAATTACTAATTTTGAATAATTTTATTGTCACTTTTGCAAAGTACATATCACTTAAAAATTGTAAACGTGTAGTTGAATTAAATCCATACTTATGGTTATGTAACAAAGACTACAATCGTAGCTTATTTCAATGAAACAAATCGCTTATATAATTCCTTCTTTACTTCAAGGTGGATTAGAAAATCATGCTTCGGTACTTATCAATGAAATTGCTAAAGACAAAAACTTAAAAGTAACAGTATTATGCTGCTATAATAATCCAATTTTTTATCAATTACATCCTTCAGTTACTTTGATAGTCCCACCCTTTGAAAGAAAAGAACGATCTGCCTTAGTCTATTATTTAAAGGTTTTTATTTTTTTGCGAAAAAACCTTCTTTCAATTAAACCTGATACGGTGATTTCTTTTGGAGATTACATAAACTTTATTAGAATTATGGTGGCTAAAAGTTTGAGTTTACCCATATTTGTTCAGGATGGTGCAAGTCCTGCAACGAAATTTTCTAGAATAGTTAAATTTTTTAGAAGGATAACATATCCAAGGGCAAAGGGTATTATAGTTCAAACACAACGAGCCCAAAAAATCACAGAGAATTTAGTTAAAAATGGTGTACCAGTAAAAATCAACGTAAACCCTTTGCGTGAATTAAAGATAAATTCAGTTGCAAAAGAGAAAGTAATTTTATGTGTTGCAAGACATTATCATGTTAAGGGAATAGATAGGATGCTGGAGGCATTTGTGGGGATAGAAAACCGAGATTGGCGGTTAGAAATTGCTGGCTCGGAAGGTCCAGAGACTTCCAAATTAAATTCACTGGCAGAACGTCTAGGAATAAGCGATCGTGTTATTTTTCTAGGGGCAATAAAAGAAATTGATAGGGTTTATAGCCGTGCATCTATTTTCGTACTGCCTTCTAGAAGTGAAGGTCTGCCTAATGCATTAATTGAAGCTATGGCACATGGTTTACCGTGTATTTCATTCGACATCAATGCTGGACCCTCAGATTTAATTCAAAATGGTGTAAATGGAATTTTGGTTGAGGATGGAAATATCAAAGAACTTACAGAACAAATAAACCGACTCATTGTACATGAAAATCTAAGAAACACATTAGGTTCCAACGCTGTTTCGATTCGAAAGAAGCACGAAGTTAGTAATGTTTGTAATGATTTATTGGATTTTGTATTTAGATATTAATCAAATCTGTTGAAACCACCACATAATATTTTGTTTGTTTTACCTAGTTTCCACGCCGGAGGTACTGAAAATTATGCCTGGAGATTCATAAAGTACTATAAAAAAAACGACTTCCATTCTAGTGTGAAATGGTTTGTTTGGAGTGTTTTGAACGAAAAAGGCGATTTAGAAACTAATTTTTTAAATGAAGGTTGTATAACAATAACAAAATCAATTGGATATGTTAATCCAATTTCCATGCTGAAATTTTATCTATGGCTTCGTAAAAACAAAATTGAAGTAGTGGTAAATTTTAATGGTAATTTTGGAGGAATAAGTATGTTGATTGCTTCATTGGCTCGAATTGACAAGAGAATTGTCTGGTATCGCAGATCTACAAATGCATTTCAATCAACCATGCTAAGAAACCTATACAACGATTTATCCAAATACTTGGTTAATAAATTTAGCACACACATTCTGAGTAATAGTTTTGCGGCAATTGATTTTTTTTTCGGTAAAAACAAACTTGGTGTTGACAAGAGGTATAGCATTATTCCAAATGGTATAAATGCTAAAGAGTATTTATTTTCAGGAACTAAATTAGAGGCGAGAAGTAAACTGGGAATAACTACAAACAAGTTTGTTATAGGTCATGTTGGTAGATTTGATCCTTCAAAAAATCATGAAACTTTATTCAAAGTAATCCAACTATTAAAAGCACAAAAAGCAGATTGTATGTTTTTATTCTGTGGCAAAGACACAGATAGTGAAGAGTTTAGATCAAAATTAGAAGAATATAAAATTACTGATGTGGTAATTTCCATAGGTCTTTCAAATCGGTTGAATATGGTATACAAGGCTCTGGATTTATTTGTTTTCCCTTCTGTTACGGAAGGTCAACCTAATGCCCTGCTTGAGGCATTGACAGCAGGAACACCATTCTTTGCTTCTGATATTTCAACAATAAAAGAATTAATACCTGAATTTTCTTATAAATTCTTATTTTCACCAAAAGACGTTGATCAAATTACGGGACTTATTTTGGATGAATTAAGCGGCAAAATTAATCGTAGCGATACGTTAGAGTTAACAAATACAATGATTGATTTATATAATCAAGAAAAACATTATAGTCGTTTTATAAGTATTATAAATGAGTAAAAAAGTATTATTTATACATGAGGGATATTTGTATAGAGATAGAGAAGGAAACCTATATGGTGCACAGTATAATGATAGATTGATAGAGAGATATGAGTTATTAGGAGATTCAATTACATACATTCTTAGAGAGAAATTTATTTCGGATAATCGAAAGGGTAATTTGGATCGAATAACCAAAAAGAATTTTGAATTTATTCCAATTCCAAATTTTAAAACAATTTCTAGTTATCGTAAGCATATTCAGGAGGTTAAGCAAATTATTCACCAGAATATTGCCAAAAGTGATATTGTTGTGGCGCGTATGCCAAGTCAAACAGCTGGGATTGCTATAAAAGAAGCTAAGAGGTTAAATAAACCATTATTAGTGGAAGTTGTGGCTTGTACATTTGATGCTTATTGGAATCACAGTTGGAAGGGAAAATTAATTGCACATTATCGTTATTTTAGGGTAAGAAAAATTATTAGAAACTGTGATTTTGTAATTTATGTTACTCAAAATTTTTTACAATCTAGATATCCGACTAAGGGAATGAGCATTGCTTTATCAGATGTAGAATTGAAATCAAACGATGATGAAATTTTAATTGAGCGAAACAAAAAGATAGATAATCCCGTAACAATTGAGCCATTAGTTATTGGAACTGTTGCAGCATTAGCCGTATCATATAAAAGGCAAGCAGATGTAATAAAGTCAATTGCAAAATTAAAAAGGATGGGAATTATCTTTAGATACAAATTAGTAGGAGAAGGTGATCCTCAAAAGTTAATACAAATAATAAAAAACGAAGATGTTGAAGAATTAGTAACTATCATAGGAACTCTAAAGCATGATGAAGTATTTGAATTTTTAAAATCCATCGATTTATACATTCAACCCAGTAAACAGGAAGGTTTACCAAGGTCTCTTGTAGAGGCAATGAGTATGGGTGTACCGTCTTTGGGATCAAACATTGCTGGAATCCCGGAATTATTGGATGCTGATTGTCTATTTGAAGCAGGAAATATCGATGAACTTTGTAAAATGTTAATATCTGTAAATCAAGACTTTTTGCTCCAACAAGCAAAAATCAACTTCGAACGGGCCAAGCAGTTCCAAATCAGAGATTTAAGTAAAAAAAGAAAAGAATTTTATAATTTATTTTTATCTAAAACAAACAATTTATAATAATGCCAAAATGTCTGTATATAGCAACAAGTGATTTACATTTAAGAACATTTCATTTACCGTATATTAAATTATTAAATCAGCTTGGACATGAGGTTGATCTTGTATTTGAAAATAGGGCAAATATTAGATTTGAATCAGTGAATAAAGCTTACAATCTTAATTTTCCTAGATCATTCTTCAATTTAAAATTATTCACAACCTACTTTAAACTTAAAAAAATTATCAATAATGGCAGATATGATATTATTCATTGCCATACTCCCATTCCAAGTGCATTAACCAGATTAGCTGCATTTTCAGTGAGGAGGAGAGGTATTTCCAAAGTATTATATACAGCGCATGGATTTCATTTTTATAAAAATGCACCTTTAATTAATTGGCTTTTATATTATCCTATTGAATATATATTAAGTTGGTTTACAGATATTATAATTGTATTAAATCGCGAAGATTTAGGTTATGTCAATGGCAAAATGCTTCACAAGGAATCTAAGTTTCTGTTAGGAGTAGGAGCAGATGAATCTAAGTTTTTTGCTAGAAGTGATTATGAAAAGCAACAAGTCAGGAAGAAACTTGGTTATGCAGAGAGTGATTTTATTTTATTATATGTGGCGGAATTTATACCTAGAAAAAATCATCAGTTTATTTTGAAAAGTTTAAAGTTATTGACTAAATCGATTCCGAATCTGAAAGTTCTATTTGCTGGGAGAGGCATATTGTTAGAAAATATAAAGAAAGAAGTGGAAATTATGAATCTAAGTAAATATGTCGATTTATTAGGGTTTAGGAATGATATTGATGAATTGGCGGTTATTGCGGACATAGGAATTTCGTCTAGTAAACACGAAGGTTTGGGTTTAGGATTAGTCGAACAATTGATGTGTGGTGTTCCAATAGTTGCTTCTTTTGATAGGGGTAATTTGGAATGCGTTCATCATGGTTGGAATGGATATTTGTATCCAAAGGGTAATATGTCGGTTTTTGTAAAGTACATCCTTGATTTGTATCATAATACTAACAGACGAAAGGCATTTGGTGCTGCAGCATCAAAAGTTTCGGAGAAATTTAGAATTGAATATCCGTTAAAAGCTATGGAAGAAATTTATTCTGATATTTTGAATGATAGGTAAAGTTATACTACGATAAATGATGAATCCTAAAATTAGTGTAATTATTCCAGTTTATAATTCTGAGAAATATGTTTCCCGAGCAATATCAAGTGTACTAAACAATACATACAAAAACCTTCAATTAATCTGTGTGGATGATGGAAGTGAAGACAATAGTTTTCTTGAATGTAAGAAGTTTATTGAAATGGATTCACGCATTGAAGTTCATCAAAAAGTAAACGGAGGTGCGGGTTCAGCAAGAAACTATGCTTTAAATTTTGTTAAAGGAGATTGGATCTCATTCTTAGATGCGGATGATTGGATACTTCCAACTATGTATGAAGAAATTATAGGTGAATTAAATAAAAAGAATGATTCTCAAATCAATATGGTTCGACTTAGAAATAATCAGGTTTCCAGTCGTGACATTAGCGATGAAGAAATCGAACAGAAAATGAAAAATTTCCCTATTCCCAAAGTGATTAGCAGAGATCAATTGATTCAAAATAGACAACATGGAGGGTATATTTCATCATTATTTATAAAAAGTAATTTGGTATTTGATAACGCTATTCGTTTTAATGAAAATGTTCGTTTGGTAGCAGATAAAATATTTACATTTCAATGTTTAATGTACATGGATAAAGTATTGGTCTATTCAAAGCAACACTATCAGTATTTTAGTAATCCTAATGGAGTCTTGAATAGTACAAAAAGAGTGTTTAAATTCTATAATTTAATTAAAGTTAATAAAGCATATTATGAAGTGGGAAGTCTGAACCATTTGCCCTTGTTGGATAATTTGAGAAAAACCACATACGCGTTTCATATTAGTGAAATGCTTAAAATATGCTTGAAGACAGCTAGATTTTATTTATTACCCAAAATATTAAATGAATGTTTGAAATATAGAGTTTTACCAAAAGGTTAAAAATACAATGAAAATTAAAGATACATTTTCGAATTATATAAAAAATATAAATGGATGGAAAACGTCCCGAAAAATAGTTTGTTTTGCTGTAGATGATTATGGTAATATCAGAATTTCGAGTACAGAAAACCGAAAATTATTAGAAGATAGAGGAGTAAAGTTAAACAGTCGGTTTGATAGATTGGATGCAATAGATACCGTTCAAGATTATGAATTATTGTTTGCTGCGCTTAAATCTGTTGTAGATAAGAATGGAAAATCAGCTGTGTTTACAACATACTCAATGCCTTCAAACATAGATTTCGAAAGATCCCTCCAGAATCGCAGATATATTTCTGAGAATTTGAATCAAACATATGAGCGATTGGCAAAGCAAGAACCGCAAAATTTTGAAGGGGCTTATGATTTACTTAAAAAAGGAATTTCGGATAAGTTAATTCGACCTCAATTTCACGGAAGGGAGCACTTGAATGAAACATTATTTAATCGTTTATTTGAAGACAATAATGCGGAGTTAGTAGCAAATCTCGAGTTAAATTGCATGAGCGGAATACCTGGTCATATTGAATTGCCTAATGTTCGTTTTAGTGAAGCCTTTTCATTTTGGGATGAAAAGGAAGTTGAAAACCACAAAACAATAATTCAAGATGGTTTAACTAAATTTGAGATGGTTTATGGCTACAGACCAATTACATTTACTCCACCTGCAATGATAATACATCCTAAATTACTTGGTTTTATTGAATCTTTAGGAATTCAAGGAATTGATAAACCTAGGTCCAATCGCATTCATTTGGGAAATGGCAGATATATTTCTGAAAAAAATCAATTGGGAATTAGAAAGGGTGAAAATCATGTTACGTTGGTTCGTAATTGTATGTTTGAACCCAACAGTAAAGATTTGGATTGGGTGGAATTTACATTTAATCAAATAAAAGCCGCATTTTTTTGGGGAAAACCAGCAATAATCAGTTCACATAGAGTAAATTTCTGTGGTCTTATTGAATCTGAAAATAGATTGAGAGGAATTGAAACTCTAACTAAGTTGTTAAAAAGAATAGTTAAGACTTGGCCTGATGTAGAATTTATGGCTGTTGACGAATTGGTTCAAGTTATAAAACAAACAGAATAGTTGAGAGCTTTTAAATTGAATACTCAATTTTTCAAATGGCTTAGATTTATTTGAAATAATTAGTATTAATATTTTATTTAGGTTATAGTCAAACTTTTTGAATTACGATAGTTTGGTCAAAAATTAAACGATTGAAACATTTAAATTCGTAGAACTTTGAGATTGTTCTGCGAAAAACAACAATTCATTACAAATACAATGAAAATAATTAAGCG
>CAZQFZ010000008.1:0-42422 GCA_964592635.1 uncultured Rhizobium sp. | reverse complement strand
TGTGATACTTTCTATCGCTAAATTTCTGAAATAATTAAGTCCCTTTTAGGCTCCACTAACATTAGTTTCATTTTAAATTAATAATTAAGTTTGGTTTGGAAAAAGGACGGTTCATCCGTCCTTTTTTTTTAATTAATAGTACATATGTACTTAAAGTTAAGGTTACATACTGAATCTAAATTCGTTCTCAAGTTTACTAGTCGGGAAAGAGAGTCAGATGTTATTCTTTGTTGCAATATTATCCTATTTACTGATTAAAATTTACAAATCAGTAGCACTAAAATATAATATTATTGACAATCCAAATAGAAGAAGTTCCCATCTAATCCCAACCATCAGGGGCGCTGGAATAATATTTCCTATGGTATTTATTCTATTGTTATTCATTGAGCAATCAATCACAACTCCTTACCCTTACGATAACTCATACTTTATAATTGCCCTAATTTTGTCTAGTGCAATTAGTTTCATTGATGATATACATCCCCAATCTATAATTGTTCGATCTCTCATTTATTTAATTAGTCTCTTTCTAATTCTTCATTCTGCCAACATTCACAATATTTTTACTGCTTTTAAAACGGATTTTGAATATTATTCCGCTTTCATTGTACTACTAATTTTCTTATTTGGAATTTTAAACTCGTACAACTTCATGGATGGGATCAATGGATTGCTTGCTTCTCATGTAATTATTAACGTCTCTAGTTTAGCCTACGCCTATTACCACAATTTCGAATTGAATCCATCAATTTACTTTTTATTCTTACCCACTCTCCTGATTTTTAGTTTTTACAACTTTAGAAAGCGAGCTCATTTCTTTGCGGGGGATATCGGTTCTATTTCTATCGCAATCATACAAATTTTTGGAATTTTTCAACTCATTTCAATGACTGGCAATTATTATTATCTTCTATTTTTTGCAACATTTATCATTGATTCATGGGCAACAATATTTTTTCGCTTAATTCGCAAAGAACCATTGCACAAGCCGCATAAAAGTCACTTTTACCAATATCTTCACAACAATCGCCATTTCCCATTTTGGAAAATTGCGATTGTTTTCAGCATACCTCAGATTCCAATTAATCTATTCGTAATACTTGGTTATGGTAAAATTTCTATACTTATTTCAGCTATAACGCTTTGTATTTACTTGATTTATAGAATAAATAAACAAGGTGCCTATAAATTATTCTATTGTTATGATCCAGAATTATTCCCAAAAAACAATAAGGAAACAAATCAGGTTTCTTTAGATAAAAGTTGCACTGAACCCATACTTGATGGGAAAATTCAGTAATAGGTTCTGGGTAAAAATTACTTTTAACAATAATCTTTGGCAACGATAATCACTCACGATTTTTCAAGTCTTTCACAATTTTGTCAATCGTTTTTTTCATATCATCCTGAATTATAAAAGGAAAATTCGTAATCCCTAATGCCGATTTTAATTTATCATTAGAAACTAAAAAATACGAATTCATTTTCTCTAATGAATTGGAAATTCTACGTAATCCCAAAAGAAATAAAATGCGAATTATAAAGTTATATATAACTGCCGGTAATAAAATGACTCGAAACTTTTTATTACTTACGACTTCGGTCATCCTTACAATATCTAGTGTTGTTAGTCGCCCATCATCACAAACATGATAAATACCTGTATCTAAATAGGAATTTTCAATGATCTCACGCAATACATATAATAAATTGTTAACCGATAGAAAAGCTCTACTGCCTAATTCTCTATTCAGAATTAACGGAAACCCCTTAAATAAAAATTGAATGAGCAAACTCAAATTACTTTTAGGATTTTGTCCATATATCATAGCAGGTCTTAGAATTATAACCTTTTTGTTTTGAGGAAGATCTTGCTCTAGCAACCAATCTTCGGCCAACTTCTTTGATATTCCATAAATATCCGTTGGCAAATCTTGAATAGCTTCGGTTAAAGGTTCTACAGGATCCCCCTTAGAGTTTATTGCTTTAATGCTTGAAAAATAGATGAATTTTTCAGACTGCTCATCCTTTAAGAACAGCTCAAATAATTTTTGAGTTAAACCAACATTTATATCTAGATACATTTGATTTTGAATCTTACTGGTAGTATCGTGTGCAATACCTGCAGTATGAATATACACCTCAGCATTCATTTTGGAGCTTTCAATATTATTCCAATTTAATTGTTCAGCTCTGCCTACAGCATAAAAATTATAATCATTAAATATATCGGCACTACAAATACTCCGTGCGATAAATCCACTTGCTCCAGTAACCAAAATTCTCTTACTACACATTCTATTAAATTAAATCAAATCAATTGATTGTAAATATTTTGATGCGCTTCAATCACTTGAAAAACATCAAAATTCCTCTCGCAGTATGATCTGGAATTTCTACCCATTTCTACACGAGCTTTATCATTTTCAAGCATTAGAGCAATTGCCTCCACCAATGCTTTTACATCTTTTACTGGAACCAAATAACCGTTATAACCTGGAACTACACACTCTTTACATCCAGGCGTATCCGTTGTAATAATAGGTCTTCCAATTGCCGTGGCTTCAATGAGTGATTTTGGAAGGCCTTCCCTATACGAAGGAAAAACTACAATGTCCGACTCCGAATATGCTCTAGCAACATCATCAGTAAATCCTTCCCAAATCAAATAATTTTCAACCTCATACGAACGAATTTCAGATTCGCTAATTGACATTCTGTTTTCCAAGTCCAAACCACCATATATTTTAAATACCACTTTTTCGTAATACTTTTCTTGAAGAATCCTTGCTGCCTCCACAAACTCTTTAACCCCTTTGTCTTTTAACAACCGACCTAGAAATATTACTTCTAAGCGAACCCTATCTTTACTAGGTTGATATTTAAACATTTCTAGATCTATCCCCACCCCCTTTATTAAACTGAAATTGTCAACTAAAATGGGAGCTGATTGCATATCTCGTTCATAACTTATCATGTACTTGGATAAAAGTCCTTTTTTAAGAAAGAGCGTTAAATCATCATTATTTTGAAAAATAAAATGTTTAGATTTTCCAAGTCTCATAGATTTTTTAATTAATATCCATGTTAAAATCGGAACGATACCTTTGTTCTCTTCCCCGAGTCCATAACCCAAACCGCTTATATTAGCAACTTTTGGAGTTCGATGTAAATAAGAAACAAAACCGCCGTAAATAACAGGTTTAATCGTAATTAAGTGCACTACATCTGGTTTGAAATTTTTGAAAATTCTATTTAACTGAATTATATATTTTAGTTCATCAATGAAATTTGTTCCATTCCTATCTAAATTAGTTGCGTAAACTTTTATACCTAAATCAATCAATAATTTTTCCTTGCCCGTAAGAGTACAAGCCACTCCAACCTTCCAACCATTTTTTACCATAGATTTAGCAATAGGTAAACGATGAGAAATAAAGAACCAATCAACATTAACCACGAATAATATAGATTTCATATCAAAAAGAGTTCTTTTATACTGATAAAACTTTTTTATAAAATTCCCAAGTTTTTATTGCTGTATTCTTCCAAGACATTTCACGCGCCCTTTTCAATCCCTTTTGAATGAGCTCTTTTCGGTATGCCACATTCAAATCAAGTTTGGTAACGGCATTTACAAGTTGATTTACCGATTTGGGATCTATCAAAATAGCTGCATCACCTGCCACTTCAGGAATTGACGTACAGTTGGAGGTTATAACAGGAGCTCCACAGGCCATTGCTTCTAAAATGGTCAATCCAAATCCCTCGAAAAATGATGGATATACGAATGCCAAGGATTTAGAATAACAATATTTCAATTCAGATTTTGTAAGATATCCCAAATTCAATACTCTACCTTGAAGTTTCATTTCTTTTAACTTCACTTTGAGAGATTCATTCTCCCAACCTTCCCCGCCAGCTATTACAAGCATAATAGATTCATCTAATTCTTGCATGGCATTCAACACCAATTCAATATTCTTCCTTGGACTTAATTTAGCCGCACAAAAAATATATTTGGTTGGTAGCTTTTGAATTAAATCCACTGGTGTATCCAAACTCATATGATATTCATCTAATTCAATTGGAACTTTTTCACTTTGCAGAGTTTCGATATCACATTTTTCATTATTTTCAAGAATGTGATGCTCACTGAATGAATTTCCAATTTTATTTGGAGATGACCATGCCGATTTCAAACTATCCTGCACAAATTGAAGACCATCCGTACTCAAGAAGAAATCTTCTGAAACGCCTTCATATATCACCTCTACTTTTTTGGATACATCGACATTAAACTCTTTTAAGACATATTCTATTAATTCAGTAGCGGTGTAGTTCGAAACACAAATTATTCCCTTTGACTCGAATACAGCTTGCTTTAAGGCCTTCCGCATTAACCACGGTGGATTTTGAGGAAAGTACTCTGGATGTGTTAAACAACCTAAATCATGAACTGATACAATCCATTTTCCGGAGGTTCGAAGCGGATAACCCAGCGACAAACAATGAACTAAATCCCAATTTTCTTTCGCAATCCATTCGATATTAGGTCCTTTCAAGTATGTCCAAAGAAAAGCTGTTAATTTTCTTCCTGTTCTCAATATCCTTAAATCACCATTTTTGAGTAATTTATTTCTTTTTTCAACTGGCAAATCACTCCAAGCGGAAATAACACTTAGTTTAATACCATTCTTCCAATATTCAAGTTCCTTAAGTCCATGATATAATTCTTGGGCATACCGAGAAATTCCATGACCTTTTTGAGAGGCGAACTGATTTGAAAACAACGCTACCTTCATATCATTAATTTTCACCTTGGTATAAAAACCCTTAAAAATTGTTTAATTATTGGGCCACAAAACGGATAAATCAACACAGACATCAAAGCGAAGCGAAATGCATGCATCCGATTCTTCTTATAATTCAACTCCACAGTGCTTCTTCTCTTTAAATAAAAAGCAAGTGCTTTCAGTTGTTGCATGAGTGAAAGGGCCGAAATTTGCATTCGATATTTGTTGCGAATGTATTGATAAGCAATTATTTCATTATCTGGATTGGATGATGTCCTGATGTTTTCATGTTCACCGTAGAAAACCAAATTTTCTGGAACACAATCAAACTCAAATTGAGTTGAAATCCTCAACCACATTTCCCAATCTTGGCGTGCTCTCAAATTCTCATCAAATAAACCTATACTATTAAATACCGATCGTTTAATTAAATAACAAGATGTAGGAGCAGTGACATCTTCCACCAATAATTGTGGCAATATGTTTCCCTTGGGGAATACGAATTTTCGACTTGCCTGGATTATTTCACCTGTGTTTAACTTCTCATGAACTAACCCACAATAAACGGCTGAAGCTTTTTTGTTTATATTGAATACCAAAATTTGTTTTTCTAATTTCTGGGGATGCCATCGATCATCGGAATCTAAGAATGCAATGAAATCACCTTGAGAACACCGTATGCCGTTATTTCGAGCAACATTTCCACCAGCGTTAAATTGATAAAAATACTTCAATAAAATTGGATCTTTTTGAGGACTTGTTATTGAAATGGTAAATACCGGTTCATCTAAACATGTTCTCAATTCGGGTGTTTGGTTAATTTCATGGATTTCATTCATAAAATCCATCAAGGCAGTTTCGAATTTATCTTGTTTATACAGGTATAAATTTGTGGACTTTTCAATAAATAATTTGAATTTCTCGTTATAAACGATTCCATTATCTATGGAAGAATAAACTTCAATGATTTTCTTAAAAGTTCCGTCACTCGAACCATCATCTATTATTATTATTTCATTTACTGGATGTGTTTGTAATAAAACACTATCAATTGCCCTAACCACCCAATTTGAACGATTATAACTTGGAATAACGACTGTAATTGAATGTTGGATCATTAGGGAATTTCAATATTGCTGCGATCAACCCGGTTCTGTTCATCCCACAAAATCATTGCAGCTTTCATTTTTGCCATGCCTGAATGTAAAGCCCAAAATAAGCCCAATTTGCCGTCTAAATAACCCTTTTTTACAATAAATTTCTTTAAAATTTCCATTATCCCGAGGTAAAGAACATTCCACATTTTTATGCTTTTGTGTGTTCTTCTTAACTCATTGGTAATTTCAACTAAATATCGATTCGATTTTGTTAATCGTTCTGCATAATCATCATCATTCAGGTGAATCATTTTATTTTTTAATTGACCAACCTTAGCATCGAAATTCAACTCTATTTTTTCGTGATACAGACCTGAGAATTTAAGTACCTTTCGTTGAGCTAAGTGAATTTGATTCCAATCTGCCCAGCCACCGCCTTTCATCGGTCGATTTAAAAAGTAATTTATGCGTCTAAATTTATATGCGTGAAATTCTGTTTTTGAAACCGATTCTAATATTTCAGCTTTCAAACCTGATGAAACACGCTCATCAATATCCATGTGTAACAACCAATCAGACGAAGCCATTTCTATTCCTTTATTTCGTTGATCAGCAAAATACTCTCCAGATTCACGTGGGCTTTCAATAAATTTCACCATAGGATTGTTCAGGTATTGTAATAATTCCTTGGTATTATCAGTAGAACCGTCATCAATAATAATAATTTCGTCAACCCAATCACATAAATTATTAATAAACCCATTAATGTCTCTAGATTCGTTATAGCATATAGCAACTACTCCTATTTTATTCTCCATGATTGTACCATTTTTATTTTTAGCGGTTTGACTATTCGGTTCAAGAATCGATGAATATTTATCGCGATTTTGCCAATTAAACTTCTTTTAAATCTAGCCCACAGCGGTTCTCGCAACTTATTATCATTTTCCAACTCCTGAATTCTGTACCCATATTTAATTGCAAGAGCTGTTGCTTCCTCATTTAACTTAAAGTCAAAAAATTTATCTAACTTCCATTTTTCAATAGAATCTCGGTGAGACAACTTCCCCAATTCTGAATTACAACTTATTCTCAACCAGTTACAAATACTTTCAAATTGAATCTCAGGTTGTTCAATAAGATCCTCATACCGAATTATCTTCCATTGATCTGAATTTATTTTTTTTAAAAAATTCGAAAGATTCCCCATTAATTCCATCCATCCAACTTGTCGTTTAACTGGGTCAGTATAAAACAATTTTTGAGCAGAATACATGATGGAAAGTGGGTTGCGAACTAACACCAATATTTTTACCTCATACGTAGTTTGGCGAATCCATTTCAATAGCAATTCCAACGCTCTTGGAGATGCTAAGATTTGAGGCGATTTTTCAAAAAATACCGTATCTGCATATTTATCACATAAGCGATCCCAACCCATGAATATCAACTCTTCCGAATTATTTTCAATATCGGAAATTCTTACATCATTCTTAATCAGCAATTCTTTAAGAAGTACCTCTGCATTTTTCCTATTTCCATAGGAACTCAATATTTTTTTTTCATTTGTTTTAGGGATGCCATTTTCAAACTTGCTATATTGACTATCACTCAAAATCCTAGCACTTTTAGTCCAAAAATGCGTCTCTAAATACGTATGAGGGCTGTATTTCACAGTTTGAATTAGGGGGTGCTGCAATAATTCTTTTTGCATCAATGTAGACCCACTTCTCTTATCTGAAAGCAGAATTAGAACCGTTTTAGAAGTTTCATTAATCATTTTTGGATTCTTGAATATTTGAAATAACTTCAGGTTTCGACAACACTTTACGCTCTAGGATAAAAGGATACTTAGCAAAAGCGAAAATTAAAAAAAACATATATGCACCATTTGGACTCGATATCATTCCATGAGCAAAAAAACTCCATATGATTACAGGAATTATAACCAGTCCTATGGTTAAATCTGAAAATGTTTTGTAAATCATAAAAATTAAAATGTACAAATACAAAACAGACACGATAAATCCATTCATATAAAATGCTCTGCCAAACAGTGAATGATCGGGTGGATTGAATTTTAATCGAACGAAACCAATTTCTTCTGAACTTTTAGTAATGTTGATTGTCTCTCCCATAAAAAAGTAAACCGGTTTGTTAAAGAGTGTTTCAAACGGTTTGAAATATGAATCCAATCGTTCGCTTTTTCCGTGATTAAAATTTTCTGATTCATCGTCAGGTTTAAATATAGAATTTTCCAATCGCTGAAAATTAAATAAATGAGTCTTTTCCACTAATTGATTCCAAAAAATAGCTATGATCGACAATCCCGACATAAGTGTAATTTTCAAAATTCTATTACCATTATATTTCAGAAAAAACACGAATATTACAAGAATAATAGCTATTGATACAGTTCTACTGTACGTAGTAATAGCTCCTGCAATGAGAATTATTATAATCCAAATAAGATGTCGGATTTTATTGTTTTGAGAATTAATATACAACAATAATACTACAGCCATCAATATTAAAACACCTGTAACATTTGATACACCAATGATGCTTAAGGATCGAATAGCTTGATCTGCTGTTCCTTTCTTTTCAAATTGTCTTTCAATTGATGGATATAGAAAGGGAAAGGATATGATATTCTCTACAATTCCTCGAGTTGCTGGTAAACTGCTGAATACAGATGTAAAACTTGTAAAAATTGCAGATAAAATTAAAGCCAGTTGAGTTTTTTTTGATTTTAAATTGATCAATACATACGGGAATACAGGAATCGCCAGCAAAGGCAATCCATGTCGAACTGTTAAGTACATTACCGACCCAATGTCTTTCGTAACTGCAACGAATATAAGTTGATGTAAAATAAAAAAACCAAATAATCCAATACTAATCCAGTTCAGTTTTGAGAATTGTTTTTGTCTGTGTTTAAACCAAATATAAAATACAACTACATCTATAAAATAGATTGGCAACGGGCCAATTTTTAAATTGAGTTTGGGGAATGCAAATAGTAATACAATGAACAGTCGTTCTGCCCATTGATCAATTGGTACATTGAATTTTCTGCTATTTGGAGTAATGCTGGTCAATGATAATTTTATCTTTAGTTAATACTTGATTTAATAACTCGGATGTATAATAATCGGAGTATCGCAGATTTGAGTGTTCGGTTTGATTTAATTTCTCAGTTTGAAACTCAAATTCAACTGCCTCCCGCTCACCCAATTTTCGCAGTATTTCAAACATTTCATTTAGATCCTGAAATAAATACTCTTGTCGAATAAAATAATTGTCCATTCGTTCTGCTTTAACTTCAAATTTAAAATCATTGGGAGAATTCAATTCTGATGCTAGAATTAAATTACTCAAGTTTGATTTGCGTTCTATCAACAAGGTTTTGAACGGAGGGTAATATTGTTTCAAATATCTTTTCGTGTAAAACTCCAATTCGAAATCTTCACCAAGAATAGCTCCTAAATCCAAATTAGAATTAATATTATGGATGGCGGAATACCATTTTTGAAAATTCTCAACATTTTTACTATCACTATAATATTCCTTCCATGGATACCTTTTCTTGATGATATGTTTACTTTTCAGGAATCCCCAAGAATTGCTTTTTACGTGCTTAATAACTGTTGAAATATTGGATTTACTCGTTACTAATCGATGAAATAATCCCCCCTTTCCTTCACAACCATACTTCCAAAGTGATACGTAAAAATCAATCGGATGTCGAATAGAACCCATTAAAAAAAGTTGTATCTGCTTTTTATCCAATTCTTCAATTCCTGAGTGTTTTTTACCCATGGATTTAGACTCAGGGAAACATCGCAGAAACTCTCTACTTATGTAGGTCCCTGCTGTTTTTTGTAAATGGATATAAGCAAATTTTTCACCAACTATCATAACTTCAATTCTTCATAAAGTAACAAATGACTTTGTAAGGTATTATCAATGCTAAATTCTTCGGCTTTCTTTCTGCATAATAAACCTAACTCAGTTCTAACACTCAAACTGCATTCTTCAAAAAACAACAACGCCCTCAAAATCTGCTCTGTGGAATGAGGTGAAACTATTAGTTCTTGGGGATATTCATTCGGTATTAATTCCTTTAAACCTGGCACACTTGAATATATTACTGGTATTCCGTGACCCATCGCTTCTAAGGCTGCCAATCCGAATCCCTCAAATAATGAAATAGCTAGATATAAATGAGCTTTTCGAAATAATTCATTGGTAACTTCCACATGTCCAAGAAATTGAACTTGATCTACTAAATCCAAATTTTGAACTTGTTTTTTTAGCTCAGATTCTAAGTTTCCTGACCCTGCATGTGCCCCAGATCCAGCAATAACATATTGAAATTCCACACCTTGTTGTTTCAATTGAAATAGTACTTTTAAAGCCGTACCATAGTTTTTGGCTGCTACCAATCGCCCAATTGTTAAGATAATCAAATCTGAATTTATCATCACCATTGGGTCTTTATTATCTAAAAAATCCGATTGGTGAATTAAACTATTCAATTTAGAATCCAAGTTAATTGAAAGTTCATGGATCATCGGCAGCGATAAATCATCTAATTTTATACCATTTGGTATTACTATGGTTCTATTTTTTAATTTAGGGTACGTGGAAACCAATTCACGTTCTACTCCACTAGAAACACAAATAACTCTATCTATTTGAGCATACATTACCCGATCAATCCACTGACCCAACCAATTACGTCTACGTTTATTATTTGTTGAATGCTCGGTAAAAATATGTTTAATGTCTTTTCGCCTTAACAAGAGTATTGCTACTCCAACATAAAATGCCGTTGGAAATAAATGTGAGTGAACAATGCAATTGGTTTCGACTCTACTCATCCAACGATGAACCGTCCAATATGCTCGAATTGAATAAATATTGGAGATTCCCCAACCAATTCTATTTCCAACTGTTTCATCCGCTGAATTACAAATTCCAATTACATAAATTTGGAATTTCGGATCGAATTCTGATTGGGAAAATGAATTCTGAAATTCTGATAGGTTATTTAGACACCCGGAATCATTTGATATTTGCTCTTTGCTATTAAAAAACAACTGAGAAACTAAGGTTTCAGCTCCTCCAATACCTTCTGTAAAGTTATGTATGAGTTGATATATCATAATTTCCATTTCACCAATTTAGATGCAATTCGTTTAATCAAACTCGGTTTAAACGTTGGCATGGGATTAAATTCTTCTATTGGGTGAACTTTATATTGTTTTATATTTTCTTGCGAAGCACAATTTTTGAATACCTCCAAATACTGTTTTGCACAGTGTAAATTGGAAAATCGCACTTGAGAATGTGAATGAACATATTGCTTCATTTTCATCAACCTTTCACGATCATTGTGTAGCATTTGTATCGAACTAACCATTTTATGATAATCCTTCAATTCACATAAAAATCCACTTTGTTCATCTTCAATTATAAAATCAGTAATTCCATGAATAATCCAACTGACTGGGACACAACCCGAAACCATTGCCTCGAGGAGCGAATTAGGACATCCCTCAAAATGCGATAAAAATATGTAAATATCCGATGATTGAAGCTGATTGATAACATCATCCCTATTTAACATCCCTAAAAAATGAACCTCTTTTCCTATGAATGAATTCAATTTTCTTCTCAATTCTGCTTCATCTCTACCTTTGCCGACTATGTTTAATTCGAATGGAATTTCCTGATTGACTAATCGCTTAACAATATTTGGTAGATAGAGTACTCCCTTTTGATTGTGTTCTAACCGACCAACAAAAATCAATTTCAATGGCTTTGATTCATTTTTGTAATCATTTTTGTAATTATTTGAATAACCCTCTTTTGTGTACTCTTCCACATTAACGCCATTAGGGATTACCGTTATTTGGGACGGATGAATTCCATATTTCGATTCTAAATCCCATTTCAATCGGGGCGTAAGAGCAATAAAATGATTGATTCGCTCTTTTGAATAAGTGGCAAAATGATATCCTTCTTCAAAAGCATTAGCAGCTCGAGTAACCACCAGAATGTGTTTTGGCAAATACGGAATGGAGTTTAATATGGGTATCGAATTTACCGCCATCACTATATCTACCCCGGTTTCTTCGCACCAAATTAAAAATCCAATCGTGAGTAATTTTGAATCTGTTTCTTCTGGTAAAATTGAAACAACTCCTTCAACTATATGCTGGGGAACGATCATTGAATGTTCGTGTTTACCTATTACCACACAAAACATTTCTATGCCGAAGTGTTGAAATGCTTTCCTTTGATTTCGAAAAAAAGTATAAGTACCACCATCTTTAGGGATGCTACCGTAGGCCAATGTTCTTTTCTTGGGGGATGAATTCATATCACACATTTAATATAAAAACTTGGAATGTCCGAAGAAAAATGTTACAATCCGTATAATTAGGTCAGCCGATTTAGTTGAATTTGAATTATTTTTTATCTCAATCGGCACCATTTTGCCTGAGTACGATTTAATCCATCTATTTCCAACAAACACATGTTGTTTTGATATATCAACCTTTCTACTTTCAATTAACTTCTCCAATTGTTGGATATTTTCATCGTTGCGTACATCTAAAAATGAAAGTAGTTCCGACCACCTGTTATAATTCAATTCAGATATACTGATATATGGAAAAATAAACGCATTAAATCTTTTTGCAGATCTCTGTTCCGATGCAAAACGCAAATTAACAAACACCGCTTCTCGTAATTTTTTAAATGGTAAAAAACTTCTCGTTTTTTTGGGACGTTTGATGTTTGAGTAATATATCTCAGAAATAGGACGAACCAAATGAATTACCTTTATTTCTAACCTTGGATCGCGTTTTAACAAATCCAATCTCTCGGATGATTTTGATAAATCAATTAGCGTATGATTTTCATTGGTGTGAGTGAAAAACAAGCTAGTATTCCAATCCAAATAATTTTGAATTTCTGCGCGTTTGTAGAGCCATTGAAAAGGAAATCCTACCAATAAAAGGAATTTCTTCCAACTCCAACCCCTTACATCGAATAATTGTCGACTGCGTTTATATGTAAAACCGATTTCACTAAAACGGGATTTTGCCGATGTATAAAAATCACAATCCTCCAATTTAAATCCACAGGAACAAATGGATTTGGGATTATAATCATTGCTTATATTGATTACTTCTCCCAAATTAACGAAAGGTCGAAAAGTTCCCAGCAAAAATCCGAAAATAGTACTACCGGAAAAAGCCGATCCTAATACGTACACAATGTGTTTTTTATCTGGCATAATTCATTTCCTTTAATACTTTATGAGACATTTTCTTGGTGGAAAACTCATTTTCTACTAAAAATCTTCCCTGTTCTGCTAAATGAAATCTTAACTGTTCTGATTGAATAAGTTGAATCAAATAATTTTCCCACTCTGCTTGGCTATTAGCGATAAAACCAGTTTCCCCATGTTTTACAATTAATCGATTCATTGAAATATCACTGCTTACAACAGGAATTCCAGAAGCTAAATATTCAAGCGCTTTAAAACCACATTTGTAATGATTTTCATTTTTAGGCAATAATGGATAAACACCAATATTCACATCTTCTAAAGACTCATTCACCTTTTCAGTATCCCCCCAATCAATTGAATCTACAAAATAGACTTCCAAACCATTTAGATCTCTAAAGCGATTTTTCATTTCGTTTTGCCCTTGGGTGCCAATAAGTTTTAATCGGATTTTCAATCCAGAATTTACCAATAACTGCAATACCGGTAAAAGTATTTCAACTAAATCTTGGGAATAATATTTAGCATTGCCTATCCACCCAATTGTAACAATTCCTTTAGAAATCTTTTTCTTGCTTAGATCAAACCTATACTTTTCAATTGCAATCCCCGTTGGAATTAAAATTGCCTTACCACCAGCATTCTCTACTAGTATTTTTAGATTATCACTTCCAACAAAAACTGAATGGCAAATATTTACCATTTTTCTAAAATTCTTAAGTGTAATCGGATCATTATTAAAAGATGGATAATCATCTATATCGAGTATAACGATTTTACCATTCCATTTCAGAATACGCGCAACAATCACATGATAACGAGAAAAAGTTTTTTGAAAAACGACTGTGTTGTATTGAATTGATTTCCAGAATCCTATAAAAAACAACGTCCAAACCTGATTGTATATTCCAAAGTTTGTTCTTATTTTTAAATATTGCAGTTGCTCAATAATCCAAAAACCACGCACTCTTGAACTGGCCTTTTGAGTATCCCCTAATAAGAAAAAAAATATACTGAATGAACTATTTTTTATCATAAACGGACTTTTGATAATTTGCAACACGATCAATAATTCTACTCCATGTTTTCTGTACGGTAGGCAGTAAAATTATTAAATCCGATTTTGTATCCTTCGTCCAAATCCAGCGTGTGTCATATTCAATTTTAAAGGATTTATGACGGATTTCGTTGCCTATTAATTGATGTATAAATTGATTTGTGGCTTCTGACCGAAATTCGAGGTATTTTATTTGTGCTGTTAAATGTTTTAAAATTGCCTCAGCTTTAAACGCAATGGATTCATACAATACCACATTAACATTAGGATATGATAAAAAAAATGTATTTAATCTGGACCAGCTACGTAAGAATTTAAAGCGAATTATAATTTTTTGAAACCAATTTTTATCCTCCCCTTTTTTATGCAATCTTCGTCTTAATGCACTATTCATCCAAGAACGAGGATTTTTAGTAACCAAAATTAAATCAGGTTCATGAATTTTAATAAAACTAAAGGCTTTGGGATACTTAGAACTATCTGAAATAACTTTTATCTCTGGAAAAACTGTTTTTACAGTTTGTATTAGAATTTGATAAGCATCTTCATAGGAATTCACATTATAAATTGTCCAATTTTCAATTATCAACTTCCAAATACAATCCGATTGATTGTTACAAGAACAAGTATATTTGGAAATCTCTTTACGGACGAATGCTTGATACGAATAATAAATTTCGCCCAATCCTAACACATTCAACTCTCTTACTAACAGCTGTTCAAATATAGTAGTACCAGAATGGGCATTGCCAGCAATAAACAAAATTTTCATTTATATTTTCTGAGCATTTAACATTGTGTAAAAGCGTGAATGAGCATCAGAACTTAAATAATCGAAACTCCCTGTTTCAATAATTCTACCTCCATCCATCACCATAATGTAATCCGCACTCTTGATTGTTACTAATCGATGGGCAATCACGATTACAGTTAGGGTGCCATGTAAACGATCAATTGCTTCTTTAATAATCATTTCCGACTCAACATCTAATGCACTTGTAGCTTCATCCAATATCAATAATCTAGGTTTTTTGTACAACTCTCGTGCAATTGACAATCTCTGACGTTGTCCGCCGGAAATTCTGATTCCACGCTCTCCTATTGGAGTTTCAAGACCATATTCTAAGGAACTTACAAAATCCCAGATATTGGCTTGTTTACAACTAGAAATTACCAAATCCATATTCGGGTTCGATTCAAACAAGGTAATATTATTTAATAACGTATCGTCGAATAGAGCTACCTCTTGGCTTACGTATCCTATATGGCTTCTGAGGGAATTAAGATTTATTTTACTCCAGGTTTTATGATTAATTGAAATCGATCCTTGAGTGGGTAAATGTATACCCATTAAAATGTCAACTAATGTAGATTTTCCGCTACCCGAAGGTCCAACAATCGCAAAAACGGAATTGGGTTTGATTTCCAAATTTTCAATAAACAAATTAAAATTGGACTGGCTTCCAAATGAGAATTGTAATTTCTTTAGTAATATAGAATTCTTGAAATCATCCACTTCCAAAGAAAGCCCCCCTTGAGTTTGTTCATTATCCTTCAACGAATAAAATTCCTTATCTACGGATTCTATCATCCCCAAAGAAGCTATGAGTAATTGATAATTATTCTGTATAAACATCAATTGATTAACAGCCCTGTAAAATAAAATCAAGATCAAGATCATTGAAGACAACGGATTGCCAAAAATTTGCGTTTCTATGTAAATCAATAAAATGAGTAAGGATACTGTAATTATTTCCCTTGAAGATCTCGAAAAGGAGTTGGAAACCTGAGTTTTAAAGTGAAGACGCGTGATTCCTTCCACACTTTTTTGATAAATTCCCTTTAGAGATTGATAGGAATTAGTAGCTACCAAATATTTATAGGCGCCAATGGCTTGAATTACATTTTGAGAATTTTCCTTTTCTTTATGTGCAATTGATTTCGACATCTTTTTGACTCGTCGAGAAACCTTAGATAATGCAAATACCGCCACACCTCCCAAACCAGCCGATATCAAAGAAATTCTCCAAGATAAATTTGCAGCTAGTATTATGTAATAACTAGACATAAAAATGGTGGTAATTACCGCTATGAATATATTAAACGATGAGATCATTCTATTCACGTGATCATTGATTACTGTCACAAAATGGCCCGAATTCTTCATTGAAAAATAGGAGTATTTTAAATTCATAATCCCCTCAAATAATTTCACTTTTAACCGTCGGTATAAATCCTTGTAAAGGTTACTTTGAAAATATCCACTCCACATTTTAACAATTCCCTTGAGCAAAAAGAGGATAAACATAAAACCCAAGACTCCATTGATAGAATGTGGAATTCTAAAAAATTGCATCACACTCCGAATGAAATTAGGCAATCTTGAATCACTTGAATTACTGTCGATTCCTTCTAGAATCGGCAAAATCATAGTTATACCAAAACCATCAATTATAGCAATGACTATAGAAAAAATCAATAGTATATAAACTTTGTAACCTAAATGTTTTGTGTAAACTTGTGTTATGTAAATTAAGGTTTTCACACTTTTTTGTATTCCAATTTATTAACCGACACGACTTACCACTCATACTGAACTAAACTCTATACATCCCTCTGAGTTCCATTCAAATATTGAAACAAATTTGACCTGTAGATTTCATTTTAATATAAAATCAATAATAAATTAACATTAAATATGATTTTGTCTTGTGCATTGCTCAAATCATGGCAATGTGGAATTTTCAACACTCAATTATCACAAAATAAATAATTTACCTCTCGGTAAATTATTAGGCATTTACCAAAAGCTAAAATGATTCGGAACTATTATTCAAAATCCAGATTATTTTTTCTGATTTTGAGACCAGTTCACAAACCAATCACAAAAAAATTGAATCCCTTTTTCAATATTCATTTGAGGCCTGTAAGAAATCAATTCCTCAATTTCAGTCAAATCAGCATGAGTCTTCATTAAATCTCCAGCTTGAATTTCCTCAAAAACGATATGGGCCTTTTTCCCAAGATTTTCTTCGATTAAACTGATATATCTCATCAATTCAACAGGCGAATTACTACCAATGTTTAAAATCCGGTATGGTGAAGACAATTGATTCGAGTTCGTTACAGCTGGATTTGAATTTTGAAAATCTTGATTTTGTAGTTGTCCTGAAGGAATTCGATCAATAAGCTGTAAAATAGCATCAACAATATCAGAAACGTAAGTGAAATCTCGGACCATATTACCATGATTAAATACAGTTATCGGCTGATTATTGTAAATCGCTTTAGCAAATGAAAATAATGCCATATCCGGTCTAGCCCAAGGACCGTAAACGGTAAAAAACCTCAGCCCTGTGGTTGGCAAATTGTAAACGTGTGAATACATATGAGCCATAAGTTCATTGCATCTTTTTGTAACACCGTACATAGAAATGGGATGATCAACTGGATCAGACTCACTAAGCGGCATTTTATCATTTAACCCATAAACTGAGCTCGAGCTTGCATATACTAAATGTTTAATTTCAAATTCCTTTGAGCATTCCAAAATGTTTAAAAATCCGGTAATATTGGTGTCAATGTATTTTTGAGGATGCTCCAACGAATAACGAACACCAGGTTGTGCAGCCAAATGTACTACATTTCGAATATTATGTTTCTTGAATAGAGTTTGTAAGTTCTCTTTATTACAAATATCCATCCGATAAAACACCGAACTGGGGAATTTTGTATTCTTGTATTCAACTCCAGGAATAACATCGAATTCTATTTGAAAGCCTTGCTCCTTTAATCGATCTTTTTTTAGCTCAACACTATAATAATCATCCATTGAATCTATTGCAATCACATTGTAGCCTTTCAACAATAAGGCGTTCAATACATGATGTCCGATAAATCCTGCATTTCCCGTTATAAGAATCGATTCTTCCACTTTCTAAGTAATTAAAATTTCAATCACGAAGATGTAAACCAGAGAAAATCCTAATATTACGATACTATTAATATGCCGTTTATTAATTTATACTTTTAGCTATTTTATTCATAATTCGGAAACATTCTAAGGTATAACCTTCTTAAAAAATTTATCCCCTCACTTGCTCTATTTGTGAAAAACTATTTCCTTTTTCTCTACTCTATTTGGCACCAAAATGCCCTAACTTTGAAAGTCCTATGGAAGAACAGTACACCTCCAATAACCGAAAGAAGAAAGTTGTACCAGCCGAATTTTTGCGCGATCGCGACGGTAGAATGCCACCAAATGCTGTAGAATTAGAAGAAGCAGTGTTGGGTGCCATGATGCTTGAAAAAGATAAAATCCATCAGGTAATTGATATCTTATCTCCCGACCATTTTTACAATCCCCAAAACAAAGAAATATTTCGCGCCATTCAAACGCTTTATCAGAGCGCGTCTATGGCAATCGACCTTTTAACCGTTTCCAACTATCTTAAAAATCATGGCAAATTGGAACTTGCTGGTGGATATTTTTATTTAGCTCAGCTCACTAACAAAGTTTCTTCAGCCGCAAATATTGAATACCATTCCCGAATTTTAACCCAAAAATTCATTCAACGTTCTCTCATCGACGTTACCGGTAAAATTCAATACGAGGCCTACGACGATTCCAAAGATGCCTTCGAGCTTCTCGACGAATCCGAGTCTAAACTATACGAAATTAAAAATGCCGGTCTGAAACGAAATTTCCAAGAAATTTCTATGCTGATCAACACTTCATTGAAGGAAATTGATGCGCGCAGATCCTCCGAAAACAATGGTGTTACCGGTGTGGCATCCGGCTTTGCCGATATTGATCGGATTAACGGGGGATGGCAACCTTCCGACCTCGTCATCCTAGCCGCTCGTCCAGCCATGGGTAAAACCGCATTTGCTTTGAGTTTAGTTCGAAATGCTGCAGTTGATCATAAAAAAAGTGTCATGATCTTCTCTCTGGAAATGGCAGATATTCAGTTGGTTAATCGTTTGATTTCTGCCGAAGCCATGGTGCAAGGTGAAAAAATCAAAAAAAGCACCCTCACCGAAGAAGAATGGGAACGCCTCACCACCGAAACAACCAACTTGAGCTCTGCGAAAATATTCATCGATGATACCCCACAACTTTCTATTTTCGACTTAAATGCCAAGTGCCGAAGAGTACATTCGCAACACGGTTTAGACATGGTAGTAGTGGATTATTTGCAGCTATTGCGGCATGAAACTAAGGGACAAGGAAACCGTGAACAAGAAATTGCATTTATTTCTCGATCCTTGAAGGCGCTCGCAAAAGAGTTGAGTATTCCTGTAATTGCATTGGCACAGTTGAGTCGTGAAGTGGAAAAACGTCAAAATAAACGTCCCCAATTATCCGACCTTCGTGAATCCGGTTCTATTGAGCAAGATGCGGATATGGTAATGTTCTTGTATAGAAATGAATATTACGCCAAAATGGGTATGGATACTTCCGATAACGCGGGCCGTGCTGCAGCAGATGGTGAAATCGACTATGGAATTCAAGGATTAACCGAGGTAATTATAGGTAAAAATCGTCATGGATCGGTGGGTTCTGCTTTTTGTAAATTTGTGGGTGAATTCTCCAAATTTCAGGATTTAACTTCCTACGAAAGAGAAAGCATCCGCTCGCAAAACTCTGAATATCATGGGGGTGTACCTACTAGTTCATTTACGGTTCACACTGTTGGATCGAAAATGAATGCGGATAATGACTATTACGCTTCAGACGATGGACCTTCACCGTTTGATGGTCCACCAAGTGGGTTTAACAACAATCCTATATTCAATCCTCCCAATACTCAAACAGGATTTGGTGCAGGCGCTGGGTTTGACACCTCCTCAAACAACCATTCTGGGGGATTCAATGATCCCGGAGCTGGATTCAATAAACCCAGCTCCGGATTTGATCAATTTGGCAGTGACAATGACGACGATGAATCCGCTGGATGGAATACTGGTTTTTCTAAACCACCCACCATCATTGAAGATTAACTCGTACTTTATTCTGCCGATTTTGTTTCTTCTTTGGGAAGTTTTACTGCGTAAATTTTCTCCACTGAACCAGGTAAAATTCCCTCCACAACAATACTGCCCTTCAGCGCTTCCAACACGCTAATAGCCCCTTGAGCGGAATAAACTGCTTCATTGTTGATGTGTGTAATTACAAATCCTTTCGGAATTCCTGCGTTTTTGAATGCCCCTGATTCAATTTTCTCCACTTTTACACCTGATTTAATTCCCAGCTTGGTGCGTTCCTCTCTTGAAGTATTCACTAAAGAGATTCCCTGAAACTCTGTTGTTGTTGATTTAGCCACAGTTTCCAGTTTTGAAGATCCATCTTTGCTCAATAAAGTAGCCGGTATTTCTAGAATTTTACCCTTGCGTTTAACCGTTAGTGTTACTTTATCTCCCGGACGAAACTCTCCTACCTTTTCCTGAAGTTTAGAAGATGAATTCACTTCTTCATTGTTAATTTTTAGAATTATATCGTCTTTTTTAACTCCAGCTTTATCGGCAGCACCTCCAGGTACAACGTCGGCTATATATACTCCTTTTAAGTTATCCAAACCTTTTTGTTCCAATAATTCCTGAGTTACTTCTTGGATAGATACTCCTAAAATTGCACGTTGAACTGTACCGTATTTCATGATATCGTTCACCACCTTTTTCATTAGATTTACGGGGATGGCAAATCCGTATCCCGAGTAAGAACCAGTTTCAGAAGCTATGGCTGTATTTATACCCACTAGTTCGCCAGCAACATTAACTAATGCGCCACCGGAATTTCCAGGATTTATAGCCGCATCTGTTTGAATAAAATTCTCAATGGCATATTGATTTCCTTTACTTCGAAGTAGGTCGATATTTCGGCCTACCGCACTGACAATTCCCAAAGTAACCGTTGAAGTAAGATTAAGCGGATTGCCTACTGCAACCACCCATTGTCCCACTTTCACATCATCTGAATTACCTAATTTCAAGAAAGGCAAATCAGACTCACCTATTCTCAATAATGCCAAATCGGTATTTTTATCTGCTCCAATTAGCTCAGCGATGTAGGTACGTTTATCGTTGAGAGTAACTTCAATTTTATTGGCATTCTCTACAACGTGATTGTTGGTAACGATGTAACCATCGTCTGAAATAATCACTCCGGATCCGGAAGCCATTCTCGGGCCTGGGTTTTGAAATTCAAATCCTGGTCCTCTAAAGAACTCAAATGGATCCATAGGAGGCATTTGTTGGCGCGACCCGCCTCCGTTGTTTGTAGCACCACTTACCGTCTTGATGTGAACTACAGCAGGATTTGCAATTTCAGAAACACCGGTAAAATCAAATGCGGGAACAGTGTTCAAGCTGGCATATCGAGCTAACTGAGCCGAAGAATTCTGCATTTTTTCAATGTCAGAAGACCTAAATTTCTCAGGAGCAGCTAGATAAAAACCAAATAAACTCATTGCACCACCGGCAATTCCAGTTAATAACAAAGTGAATAACTTGTGCTTTTGAAAGAACTTTTCCATATATGTAATTTTTTATGCTGATTTTGATGTAAAACAACGCAAAAATCGACTTCTTGATTTAATTTGCAATCGTTTTCGTTTACCTTTTTCGATAAAACCGTATTCAAACTCCGTGAAATGTCAGTGAGATACACAACGAGTCAAGAAGTAATGCACTGTTTAAAAAACGGTGACAGAGAAATTTTGATTACACTGTACAAAGAACACGCAGATATGATTAAGCAATTTATCCTAAAAAACAACGGTTCTGTTGAAGACGCAGAAGATTTGCTGCAAGAAGCTTTAGTAATTCTTTGGCAAAATGCGCGTAAAAACGAATTTCAACTCACCTCACAACCTGGCACGTATTTGTATTCTATTGTAAAAAATTTATGGTTGAAACAATGGAATAAAAACAAACGATTGGTTGATGATAAAAACGTTCACCTTACAGCTAGCGACGATTCCTATTCTGCAGATAGTGGCCAACTGGATTTGGCAATTGTACGGAAATATCTAAATGAAATGGGTGAAACCTGCAGACAGGTTTTACTCATGTTCTATTTTGATGGTTTCGACATGAAAACAATTGCTCAGGCCAACCATTTTGCCAATCCAAATGTAGCTAAGGCAAAAAAGCATCAATGTTTGCAAGAACTTGCCAAACGCGTGAAAAGCAAATTTAGTTCCACCGATTTTTACCAGTCATAAAATGAGTTCACATTACGATCGAATATTGGCATATTTGGACCATGAATTGACCCCAGAGGAGCGTCGGCAGTTTGAGTTGGAAGTGGAAACCAATTCCGAATTGAGGGCAGAATTGAATTTCTATCGCAGTATTGTAGAGGGAATTGAGTCGGAAGGTCAAGAAGAACTCAAAGAATTTATCCGATCTCGTGTTAACGAAGAAAGTACTGAAACCAAAACCAATTTGTGGGTATATGCCGCTGCAACCGTAACGATACTCATGGTGGGTTATATTGGCATTTATCAATATACTCAAACTGGCTCATTGCAACCTGCTAAAGAATTCATTTCCTTATCAAAAAAGTCCGGAGAAAAAGTAAAATTCTGGAAAAAACGTCCCAAAAACGAATGGAAAACCGATACGAATTTTTCCCTTAACTACTCAGATTCATTAAGCCATGATTATGGGGATTTAGGTGGTGTATCTGATGATGTTCTAGCCATGAACACACCAAATTATAACGGAGATCCCGCTGCTACAAAAACAGATATTGATGATGTAGTTAAAGACAACAACATGCCTTCTCCTGATTTTAATTCGGAATCCATGTCAGCGTCTAAAGTTCCAGAAAAGAAAGCTTCGAGAATATTGGATGCTGAGGGTGATATCGAAATAAACGAAGCACAAGGGAATAACGACAATCGAAAAATGCGTAAATTCAAAGAAGTTTCCCCTAAATCCAATGTTGGAAAATCCCCGAGTACCGCATCAGCTTCAGTGTTTAATTCATCCAAATCAGATGAATTATCTGGTTCTTTAGAGCCCAAGACAAGCAATAATAGTGGTGAAATACACTTTGTCCGAAAAGTACAACTTGTTTCCGTTCAATTAAATTCAACTGAAAATCAATTGTCTGAAAATACACTTTATAAAAGCCCAGCTCAACGCTTTGTTGTCAACTTTTTTGAACAAGACAATGGTACCAAAACGCGAATTAGCTCGATGAAAGTGTATAAAAATAAAAATATCATTCTGATTGATTTATACAATTTATCGGGAGAAAATCCATTGGTATATAAAATAGAATCGGAATACTTTTTAGAATTAGCGCCCAATCAAATCTTTAAAATTCCAACTGTAATTCCTAGTGATATTGCCAACCCGACGTTGGTAAAGAATAAGCAAATCATTAATTTGATTCAGGGTGTTGACAAAAATTAAATGAATACTGTTCCCTTTGTTAAATTCCAAGCCACAGGCAATGATTTTATAATCATTGATGGCAGAAAAAATCAGTTTTCCGAATTACCCGTGGCTAAAATGTGCGACCGAAAGTTTGGAATTGGTGCCGATGGATTGATGATTATCCAAGATAAAATTGGATATGATTTTGAAATGATTTACTACAACTCCGATGGCAATACGAGTTCTATGTGTGGAAATGGTGGTAGAGCCATTTCTAAATTAGCTTCTTTATTAGGGATTGGGAATGGCACATTGAAATTTTGGGCTCCCGACGGTGAACATATCGCTGAAATTGATAGGAATGTAGTCCGTTTAAAGATGAACAACGTTCATAACTGGGAATACCATCCTGGCGAATACGCAGTATTAAACACGGGTTCACCCCATTACGTTTCACTTTTAAAAAATTCCGTTTTTGACATTCCCGACAAGCAATTCGTTGATTGGGCAAAAGAAATAAGATATTCAGAAAAATATGCACTAAAAGGAATCAACGTAAACCAAATTACCCTTTCTAACAACCATCAATTATCCATGAGAACGTATGAACGAGGTGTAGAAGACGAAACTTTAAGCTGTGGTACAGGAGTTACAGCTGCTGCATTAACGTTTGCTTTGGAAAATAAAATTGAAGTGGGTAGCATTCAGGTTTCTACCCGAGGGGGAGAACTCATTGTTGATTTTTCTAGAACTTCCCACGGATTTGAGGACATCTGGCTAATTGGTCCCGCAAAAATGGTATTTCAGGGTCACTATTTTTTATAAAACCATTGAGCCGTTTAATTCCACTAAACCATTGAATTTTACATCTGTGAAAATTCCCATGTGAAGAGGAATAAATTCCTTAATCCAATTAAACGATAAGAGGCCGTTTCGGGGGAAACGGCCTCTTTTTATTTTACCAAAATCAGTATTTAAAAATCTCTATTCCATTATTTTCAACATCCTGACCGGTAGGTAACGAAATTGCTATTATTTAACCAACAATTTCACCGATTGGCTGTTACCGTTCGGTAAAACCACTTTGATAAAGTAGTAACCCGATGTGTATTTCTCTGTTTGAATCACTAGTTCATTTTTGCCCGAAGTAACATTTACATGTTCGTTGTGCACCATACGACCATCCAAGCTAACAACCGATACCTTCGCACTTCCAGAAATTGAAGATTGGAAAGAAACCGTTGCCTTTTCATTTGCAGGGTTCGGATACGCGGATAATGCAAATTCATTTCTTTTTACTTTTTTGGTGCTACTCAACAGAGTACTGCTCTTAAAGTAACCACGTCCATGGGTACCAATATACATTTCCATTCCCATCCATGGTTTCCATTCGTAACCACGAATTTCGAATACAGGTACACGCGCCATTCCTTCGTTCGCCTCCACCCATGTAGTTCCACCGTTTTCAGTAACCCAAATCCCTAAATCTGTACCAATTACAATTCTGTTTTCATCGTCGGTATCAATTACAGCATCATAAACAGGCATAGATGGAAGATTTCCAGTAATGTCTTTCCATGTTGGATTGTCTGAAAGGGCATCCATCGACTCCATAACGAATCGAGTATTCCCGTATCCACCTAAAGTAATTACCACATGGTTTGCATTGCTCATGTTCACATTCACTGAAGTTACAACTCTACCAGAAGCTCCAGTAACAGTTAACTGCTTTTGTGTAATCGCCGAAGGAACATCCGTAGCCTTAGGATTAGCAGTCAATGAATAATCTGCATCATTCAATCCATCTACTCTCCACAATGATCCGGCTTTAGCTATAAATAAATGGTTGCCCTCTGGAGTGTAATCCATTTCAATAATGCGAGAACCACCCAGTCCTTTTGCCACCAATATCCAATTCACCTGATCACTGAAGTTTGTTGGGTTAATAGCAGCCCAAACCTCTTGATCCTTAGATAAATATAAACGCGATTCTTTAGCGTCCTTCTCCCACAAACAAAACGTAGTATTGAAATCAGATTGAACCGTTCCAGCCTGACGCTCGTCCCAGAAAGTACCCATAGATTGTCCTTGATTACTACTGCGCACCACTCTACCGTAATAAGTAGATGCAAATACCACTTTAGGATTGAATTTTGAAAACTCTACGTCAAAACCGTCACCTCCATAAATGCTCAAAGCAGTTTGAGATAATTTGCCATTAAAGGAATTACCAGAATAATTAATTAATTGTGTACCATTATCTTGTGCACCACCTACAACATGACCAAGGTAGTTTGCAGCGACATTATACAATTGTAAGGTAGTAAAACCACGGTTGATATTGGTCCAAGTTCCCAAATCTTTAGAAGAGAACAATCCCCCGTCGCAACCTACAATACAAGTAGCTGGCTTGGTATCCATATTCCATTCGATAATGTGCTTATCAGCATGAACATATTGTTGATTCCAAGGAGCTCCGAATGTACTACCAATTTGTTTGTAACCATTGGTTTCATCCCAGGTAGCCAAATCTACACCACCTAAAACCACTTTTTTGCTTTGTGAACCCGGAACCACCGATACCACATTGTCGTACCAACCTTGAGCATTAGGTCCGAAAATATCGGTAACGGAATTACCTGTCATTAAAATTTCCCAAGTAGTACCGCCATCTTTTGTGCGATACAAAGCTACCAATTTACCATTGGCACCAGCACCTAAGGTATAAATCACATTTTCATCGTCTGGTGAAATAGCAATAGCCGTTCTACCACCACTGTTGTAACCTTGATTAACAGTTGACAAGGTTCCTGAAACAGTCTTTTTATAAACGGCTCCAGTACTTGAACTCGCCCAAATGGTTCCGTTCTTGTCCACTTTTACCTCACGCACTGCTGTTCCTACCAAACGAGTAATTACAGGAGTCGATCCGGAAGTATAATTAAATTCAAACAAACCACTTTCAGAAGCTACGTACAAAATATCTTGTGTTGGTGATGCCGCCATACCATTGCACTCGTGAAAGCGAGCATCTTTAGCAGTAGGTATCAAGGTGAAAACATCACCTGCTTTATCTTTACTTTCGTAAATACCGTTCCCGATGAAAGCCGGTGACCCATTACGAGTACCTGATAAGTTGGTAAAACCACCTTCTCCAGTACCGTAATAAATTTTTCCACTGATTGGCAATTGAGCAATACAAGTTACATTCAAGTTTTCTTGCATATCGTTAACTGGTGTCCACGATTGACCGTAGGTTGTAGAACGGAATAATCCACCACTAACGCCTCCAGCAAACCAAATATTGCGGTCTTTGCTGCTAATCATGAATGCACGGATACGACCACCCACGTTATCAGGACCTAAACCTTCCCAGATGATTTTTTTGTTCAATCGTTTTGAGATTGTTTGCATGGAGTTGGCTTGTTCTACTGCGTCCAACATCCATTTTGGATCCAATGTTCCGGTTTGTTCATTCATACGCATGCTGTAGATCGATTCTATCGCACCGCGAATGTTCTGTTCTTCGGATTCAGGTCCTTCTTCTTTTTCTTCGTTGGAAGAAGTTAACTTCAACGATGGAGTTTTAGACCAATCAGCCCATTTTACAACGGCACCTGAAATGGCTAAAGAAAGAACAACTGGTAATATTTTATTCATCCTCATTTTAATGGTTTTTAATGTGTTTGTAGTTTCTGTTGTTTTTTGAAACAGATTAAATGCAAATAAAGGGAATAAACCCTTCTTTTACAAAGTTGTACGACGTTGTTTTTTGGGATTTATTGCAATTTTTTGTTCATAATTTTATAAACACAGGCAAAAATCGCATTTGAAAATCAATGAATATGTTTTTCTGCATGATAAGAGCTCCTCACCAATGGACCACTCTCAACAAAACGGAATCCCAAATTTAGGCCGTATTCCTCCCAGAATTTGAATTTATCCGGATGAATATACTCAGCCACTGGTAAATGCATTTTTGTGGGTTGTAAATACTGCCCTAAGGTTAATACATCACATCCATGCTCTCGCAAATCATGAATCAACTTCTTCACCTGATCATCAGTTTCACCACATCCAAGCATGGCTCCACTTTTGGTTCTAGCCCCGTACTCTTTCGTGCGCTTGATTTGTTCCAAGCTTCGAGTATATTTTGCTTGTGGTCGTACTAAACGATACAATTCTTCCACAGTTTCCATATTATGCGAAACCACCTCCGGTTTAGCATCGAGTACCATGTAAAGTAAATCCCACTCTGCTTTAAAATCCGGAATCAAGGTTTCTATCGTTGTTTCTGGCGAGGCCTTCTTGACCGCTTTAATCGTTTCCGCCCAAACAGTTGCACCCTTGTCTTTGAGTTCGTCGCGATTTACCGATGTAATCACGCAATGTTTCACTCCCATCAATCGAACTGCCTCGGCCACGCGTTGAGGCTCATCGGTGTCATAGCTACCTGGACGACCCGTTGCAACCGCGCAAAACGAACAACTCCGAGTACATACATTTCCCAATATCATAAAGGTGGCTGTTCCTTCTCCCCAGCATTCACCCATATTCGGACAACGCCCGTCTTCGCAAATCGTGTGCAATTTGTATTCCTTAACAATCCGCTTTACACGAGTATAGTTTTCGCCAATTGGGATGTCAATTTTTAGCCATTTGGGTTTTGTAGGACCTTTTTTCTCTTTCGCAACGATGGGTAACTCAATCATATTTTGGTAGTTTTTTCAAATTATAGGTAACTGTAGAATTGGGGTATTTAAACATTTAAATCGAATTAGCTTTCATTCGATTTGTTTACTCTCCATTTTCACGAATAAATCTGGAAATCATCTATGGATCGAAGTCGGGCTTTGATTCTATTCTCGGTTTTGGTTTCGGGGGATGGCATTGTGGGTTAAGGTAACTTGAACTAATCTCCGAATCCAAATGCAAAATTAACAAATAGCATAGGAAACAGAAAGGTATTATTTTCTGTTGTGTGCAATAATGGGATTTTTTGAACAAACGCATCCGTTATAATTCCGAAACTCAACACATTGGATAGCGACCTATAACTTCCCCACTCCACAGAAATACCGGCACTAACTCCCAAGCCGGGAATGATTTTTCCTTTCCCAAAGCCGCTAGTAAAGGATGCAGTTCCACCTATTAATTTAGAATCATGTGCATCGGGATTGTACCTAACATCCGTATATCCATCAAAAGGCGTATTGCCTTCATACAACCATATATATACGGGCCAGGTATATGCCAGGGGCAATTGAGCACTACCAAACGCACTGATCCCCACTTCATTTCTGGATTTTCTCTGAGTGAAATCAAATTCATACGACAAGTAAGGTCGAAGTACCCAAGCATAATTAATTTTATCTATTTTGAACGGTTGACTTCCAGGGAGTGTATTGTTTATAACATAAATTTCTTTAGGGGAATTCAAACTCCCTATCCTCAGTCCCCAAGTTGTCTTTTTGGGCAGTTCTTTCCAACCTTGTTGATACGCCATCCCCAAATCAAACCCAAAATTCCTCAATTGAGCATCCAAAACCCATTTGTTCGTTGATTGAGCTTGTGCTTCACCGATGGTGTAAAGTGCAAGCATTAAGCAATGTGCGACGCGAATCCAATTCATGGCTTTCCCATTTTTTGTAAAATTACGATATCGGAGCAGAAAATTTCAATTTTTTTACCCCACTTTACCCCACTATGTGCAAAACCTTGCATTTTCAAGGATTTAACTCTACTTTTGTTTAAAAATACAGTCAATTAACTATTTCAAAACACCCCAAAACACTCATTTTTTAGCAATATGTGGAAAAGTGGTGGCTAATTTTGGGAAATTGTGGGAAAAAGTGGAAAAATCTGTATTTATTTAGCAGACAGAAACCGAACAGCGAAATGCCAGGCTTTATTGGTGAGTATTATTGCAAGCTAGACAACAAAGGGCGCCTGTCCTTACCGTCTAAACTTAGGGCACAATTCCCTGAGGATGCCGAAAGTATGCTCGTGATAAACCGGGGATTTGAAAAATGTTTGGTTCTGTACACCAAAGAAGATTGGTTGAAGGAAACCGAAAAACTCAACGCCGTGGATGATTTCATGAGTCCCGAGATTCGACGCTTCAAACGTATTTTTACCAATGGTGCCAATTTGATATCTATCGACAATGCGCAGCGAATCCTCATCCCCAAGAAACTCATTGAGTATGCTGGATTTGGAGACGAAGTGGTGATGAGTGCATTTGGCAACAAAGTTGAAATATGGGATAAAGCAATGTACGAGTCTGAACTGGATGTAGAATCCACCGAATTGAGTGAATTGGCCAAGAATTTCCATCAAAAAAAATCCCAAATTGGTGAACAGAACTAGGCCGCTGGCTTAACTGTTTGCACATGACCACCACATACCACATACCCGTATTACTCAACGAATCCGTTCAGGCATTGGTGCACAATCCCAATGGAACCTACGTGGATCTTACCTTTGGTGGTGGTGGACATTCACGCGCAATCCTGAATCTACTAAGTGAAAATGGTCGATTAATTTCTTTTGACCGCGACCAACACGCTCTCAATAACCATTTGAACGACCCCCGTTTTACTCTGGTTAACCACAATTTTCGTTATATGCGCCAATTCTTAGAATACATGAATTGCACCCCAGTGGATGGTATTCTAGGTGATTTGGGAATTTCTTCTTATCAAATTGATTTTAATGACCGCGGCTTCGCTCACCGTTCCGATGGCCCACTAGATATGCGAATGGACTCACAGTCCAACCTTACCGCCGCAAAAATTTTGCAAACCTATTCCGAAAAACAACTTTTGGATGTTTTCAATCAATACGGTGAAATTAAAAATGCCTACAAACTCGTTAAAACCATCATTCAAAATAGAAGTGGAATTTCATTTTCAACTGTAGAAAATTTCAAAAATACCATCGAGTCTTGCATCCCCAAAAATGAAAGCGCGAAATACCTATCTCAAGTGTTTCAAGCACTTCGAATTGAAGTAAACCAAGAACTCTCCGATTTAAAACAAGTGCTTCACGACTCTGAATTCGTATTGGCAGAATCCGGGAAATTAGTCATCATTTCTTACCATTCGTTAGAAGACCGTTTGGTTAAAAACTACTTAAATAGTGGAAATTTCGAAGGCAAACGACATACCGACATGTTCGGACGAAGCTCTCAACCCTTTGAATGCAAACCCAACAAGGCCATTACCCCTAACGAAGAAGAATTAGAACGCAACAAACGTTCTCGAAGCGCAAAGCTTCGTGTAGGTATCAGAACCCGTGCTTCTCGCAATGAAAAAAACGAATCTCTGCCAATAGATAACATCAGTAATTCACCGGTAAAATCCACGTCCAAAAAGAAAAAATAATGTCGGCAAATCCATTAAATACAAATGAATTCGACCCCTCTGTTGCAGGAACTGCCGGTTCTAACAACCACTATGGTTCGAACGGAAATGCTGGAAATACTACTTCCAAAACAGGCGGCGGAACTGCTGGTTCTAATGAACCCCAAACATCTAAAACCCATTATAAGCAGAGTACCATTGAAAATCTTAAAGACCGTTTTGACTCATGGACGGTAATAAAATACATCGCCATTGCCTTTCCGTTTTTACTACTTTACATATACAACTCTCTTCACACGGCCAAGGCCATCAAGAAAAAAGATGAACTCAGCAAGCTACTAAAAGAACTACACAGCGAACGAATCAGCTTAGAAAGTGAAATAACGCGAGCCAGCAAACAAACTCAAATTGCTGAGAAATTAAAATCCACTGGATTAAAGGAAATAACATCACCACCAATCAAATTAACCCGTGAGCGAAAAGACTAAAGTAAATACCCGCAAAGCGATCTTAATACGGTCTAACCTTATTTTTTTAGGGGTAGCCATTGTTGGTGCATACCTATTGGTTTCCATTTTCAATTTACAAAATGGATTCGATAAGGAATATTCAACTACCCTCAAAAATAAAAACACCCGAATTACCAACATTGAAGGCATTCGAGGCAATATTTATGCAGGAGATGGAAGCCTACTTGCCACCTCTGTTCCTACTTACGACTTGATGTGGGATGCCAATGTAGATGCATTGTCAGACAAAGAATTCAAACAATCCATAGATAGTTTAGCGATGTTGTTTTCTCGCTTTTTCCCTCAAAAAACAGAACAAGATTGGCGAAAAAAATTCAATACGTTAAGGGTATCCAAAAATCATTATTACAAATTAGCATCGGATTTGAATTTTGATCGAGTAAAAGCCATGAAGAAATGGCCTTTGATTCGAAAATCTAAATTCAAGGGCGGTTTCTGGTTCGTTGAAAAAGGCCGCAGAATGTATTTCATGGGCGAGTTGGCTAGACGTGCCATTGGCTATACCAAAAATGGCGTGAGTATCGGATTAGAAGGGGCTTTTGATTCCTTGTTGCGTGGAAAATCCACCCAAATAATGGAACAAAGAATGCCCGGAAATATTTGGCGACCCATCCGAATTGGCGAAGGTGAAACTGCGGAAAACGGAAAAGACATCGTTACTACCCTGGATGTAGATTTTCAAGACATTACTCAATTCGCCTTAAACAATGCTCTAAACCAATTTCAAGCAGATCACGGTTGTGTAATTGTTATGGAAGTAAATACCGGCGCTATCAAAGCCATTGCAAATCTAAAACGATCTAACGACGGTCAATACTACGAAAAATTGAATTATGCCGTAGATCAATTCAGCGAACCGGGCTCCACATTCAAACTAATTTCTGTAATGGCCCTGTTAGAAGATAAAAAAGTGAGCCCCAGCGATAGCGTCCCCACAAAAAAAGGGAAAATCAAGTATTTCGACAAAGAATTTACAGATGGCTCGGAACATGGTAACCCTCCCCCATACTATACACTTCAACAGAGTTTTGAAAAATCTTCCAACGTTGGAATTAGTCAATTTGTGTTTAATGCGTATCAAAATAACCCGCAAAAATTTGTTAATCACGTCCTTGATTTGGGATTGAACATCAAACCCAATTTCGATATTCCCTCATCCAATAAACCTGTAATATTAGACCCCGATGGTTCTAATTGGTCGGGCGTAACTCTTCCCTCAATGAGTATCGGCTACTCATCGAAAATCAGCCCCCTTCAAACGCTCATGGTGTACAATGCCATTGCCAATAAGGGCAAAATGATGAAACCTTACATGGTTAAGGAGATTCGTCAAGACGGACAAACATTAGAGGTGATAAAGCCCCAAGTTTTAAAAGATGAAATTTGTTCCGACCGCACTTTGGGTCAATTGCAAGAAATGCTTAGTGGCGTTGTAACCAGAGGCACAGCCAAACAAGCTTTTGAGGGATGTTTATACACGGTTGCAGGAAAAACAGGCACTGCCCGAATTAGCAATGAGGGTCAACGCGGCTATACAAACAAACACATGTCGTCTTTTGTCGGATATTTCCCAGCTGAAAATCCTCAATACAGCATTATAGTGGTAATCAATGAACCCAAAGGTGCCATTTATGGTGGTATAGTAGCGGCTCCAGTTTTCCGCGAAATTGCCAATAAAATTTACAGCAGTCACATACAATTACAACCGGAAGCCATTAAACCTTTGGAAACCAAAAGTGTTCCCAAAGTTGCCAATGGTGATATAAAGCCCACCAAAGCGATACTCAATGAATTGGGAATCAGCTCTCAAGTAATTGGCGCTCAGAAATCGGGCTATGTAAAAGCCCAATCCAAAACCAAGAACATTGAATTCAGCGACCTATCTGTTAAACCAGGTGTAGTTCCTGATTTTCGGGGGATGGGAATTCGTGACGCACAAAGCATTGCTAGCAAACTCAATATTCGGATCGGATTTTCCGGTTTCGGACGAGTGGTAGAACAAAATATCTCCCCAGGAACCCGATTTTACCAATCAATTAACGTAAATCTTGAATTAAGACCATGAGCACCAAGACTTTATCCAAGCTATTAAAAAACGTTTCTGTTGTTTCCATTTTTGGGGATGATCAAGTTGAAATTTCACTTATTGCTAGTGATAGCCGACAAGTGCAAGCAGCTACATTATTTGCTGCTGTTAAGGGCACGCAAGTGGACGGGCATTCGTATATTGAGAAAGCAGTTTCTTTGGGCGCGGTTGCCTTACTTGTAGAAGATTTACCAACACAATTGTTGGATGGCATTACCTACATACAAGTGGAATCAGTTCCAGCTGAATTGGGTAAAATAGCGTCTCATTTTTACGATGATGCCCAAGAGGAATTAATTATAATTGGATGTACAGGTACTAATGGTAAAACCACGGTTACTACTTTACTACACGACTTATTTCAGCACTTGGGATATAAATGCGGGTTACTCAGTACAGTGGAATACAGAATTGGAGCAGAGATTTTCCCGAGCACGCACACAACACCCGACAGTATTTCAATTCATCAACTCTTCAAAAAGATGGTAGATGAAGGATGCACCCATTGCTTTATGGAAGTGAGTTCACATTCGGTAGTGCAACATCGAATTTCTGGCATCGATTTTACAGGCGGAATTTTTACTAACATCACTCATGACCATTTGGACTACCACAAAACGTTCGAAAACTACATTAAGGCCAAAAAAGGATTTTTCGACGGCTTGGGTCCCAACGCATTTAGCTTAACTAACAAAGATGATAAAAATGGAATGGTGATGTTGCAAAACACCAAATCCACGCGTTACACATACAGTCTGCATGGTGGAGCCGATTTCAACGTAAAAATCATTGAAAACGACTTTACCGGCATGCAAATAAAACTGCAAGGCGAAGAAATCTGGACACCATTGGTAGGAAAATTCAATGCCTACAACATGATTGCTGTTTATGCTGCTGCCACTTTAATTACGGAAGGAACCGAAGAAATTGCCGTGGCCATGAGCGCTTTGGGTAGAGTAAATGGCAGGTTTGAGGCAATAAATGGCCCCGAGGCACGCACGGCAATCATTGACTACGCGCACACACCTGATGCCTTGGAAAATGTAATTCAAACCATCAAACACATTCAAAAGGGCGATAGTCAATTGATCTGTGTGGTGGGTTGTGGGGGAAATCGAGATCGTGAAAAACGCCCGGTTATGGGGCATACCGCTTCAAGCCGCTGTGACAAGGTAATTTTCACCAGCGACAATCCCCGTTCAGAATCCCCTGAGGCAATCATTCAAGAAATGATGCAGGGGGTGGAACCGCAAAATCAGCGTAAAGTGATTCAGATTACGGACAGAAAGGAAGCCATCAAAACGGCCATTTTCCTTTCTCAACCTGGGGATGTGATTTTGATTGCTGGAAAGGGGCACGAAACTTACCAAGAAATTCAAGGAGTAAAACACGAATTCGACGATAAAAAAATCACCAACCAACTATTTAAAATACTAGGATAATGCTGTACCATTTATTTCGATATCTCGACCAACAGGGCTACTCAGGTGCCGGAGTATTCAACTATATTTCCTTCCGGGCGTCATTGGCTGGAATTATTGCATTGTTGATTGCCTTGATTGCTGGTAAGGGCATCATTCGTTATTTGCAAAAACTGCAAATTGGAGAATCCATCCGTGATTTGGGTTTGGAGGGTCAAATGCAGAAAAAAGGAACTCCTACCATGGGAGGAATCATAATTATCATAGCCATTTTAATACCCACTCTACTTTTTGCCAAACTCAACAACACCTATGTGATATTGATGATTATAAGCACATTATGGATGGGCATAATTGGTGGTATTGACGATTATATCAAAGTATTCAAGAAAAACAAGGAGGGCATGAAAGCCACGACCAAGCTAATTGGTCAGCTGATGTTGGGAATTATCATTGCGGTGGCCATTGATTTCACACACAGCAATAATCACATTCCTTTAGAAACCAATTTGCCCATCTCCAAACACCGTTTGAACTATTCGGAACTTATCCCCGGCGATGGAAATGCATGGTTGCTTTTTGTGCCCATCATCATTGTAATTGTAATGGCCATTACCAATGCTGTTAACCTAACGGATGGGATTGATGGCTTAGCAGCCGGAACAACCGCTTTGGTGGGTGTGGGACTAGGGGTACTCGCCTACTCCACCGGAAACGTAAAAATTGCTCGATACCTAAATATCATTTATGTGCCCCAAAGTGGTGAAGTGGTAGTTTTTCTCGCCGCTTTAATCGGTGCCTGTTTGGGATTTCTTTGGTACAACGGCTTTCCAGCCCAAGTTTTTATGGGAGATACTGGCAGCATGGCTTTGGGTGGAGCCATCGCGGCAGTAGCCATCATTATAAAAATGGAACTATTGATTCCCATTCTATGCGGAATCTTCTTTGCCGAAAGCGTTTCAGTAATTCTTCAAGTGAGTTATTTTAAATATACTAAGAAAAAATTCGGTGAAGGCCGCAGAATTTTCTTGATGTCGCCATTGCATCATCACTACCAAAAAAAGGGAATTCCTGAAAGCAAAATAACCTTGAGATTCTGGTTGATTACCGTGATTTTGGTTTTAGCCACCATCGCATTAATCAAACTTCGTTAAACCCAGTGGATGAATAAGCAGCAGTCATACAAATAATTAGGCAATCATTCCAATATCAAAAGACACCAACAATAGTAAACTCAACACCTCAAACGATACAAATTAAAACCACCCTGAATCCATAAAGCACGAACTGTAATAAACCACAACTGATCAATCATCCCCCGAAAAAATGAATCAAATTCTTGTCATATTAGGAGCCGGCGAAAGCGGAACAGGTGCAGCCATCTTGGGTAAAAAACAAGGTTGGAACGTGTTTGTGTCCGACTTTGGCACGATTGACCCAGAATACAAGGAAGAACTCAACAAAAATCAAATCGAATGGGAAGAAAATAAACACAGTTTAGACAAAATTCTGAAAGCCAATTTGGTGATAAAAAGTCCCGGAATTCCGGATAAAGCGGCAGTAATAAAGGCGGTAAAAGAACTAAACATACCGGTGATCTCCGAAATTGAATTTGGAGGCAGATACACCAATGCCACTTTAATTGCCATAAGCGGAACGAACGGAAAAACCACCACCACATCGCTTACCTATCATATTTTAAAGCAAGCCGGTTTAAATGTTGGTTTGGGAGGAAATATTGGGACATCTTTCGCCCGTCAGGTAGCTGAAAACAACTTCGATTATTATGTACTCGAAGTAAGCAGTTTCCAACTGGATGGCAACGATAAAATCAAATTTCACATTGCCTGTTTAACCAATATCACACCCGACCACTTAGACCGATATGATTATATTTTAGATAATTACATCGATTCAAAATATCGTTTGACTCGAAATCAAGACAAAAACGATTATTTCATTTATTGCGCTGATGATGAATTGACTTTAAGGGGTATGGAACGACATGCGCCGAATATCCAATCCAAATTAATTCCATTTTCTTACGACCAAACACTGGAATTTGGTGCTCATTTGAGCAACCAAATCATGCATATTTTATTAGAAAAAACGACATATACGATGAATACACAAGAATTTAATTTACGCGGCCGACACAATGGCTACAACTCCATGGCTGCTGCAATCATGGCAAGCTTAGTAGATGTTCGCAAAGAAAACATCCGTGAAAGCTTAAGCAACTTCCAAAATTTAGAACACCGACTAGAGAGCATAGGAAAATACAATGGTGTTGAATACATCAACGATAGCAAAGCTACCAATGTTAACAGTACTTGGTACGCTTTAGAAAGTATGGATCGCCCTGTAATTTGGATTGCTGGGGGCGTTGATAAAGGCAACGATTACACCGACTTAAAACCTCTGGTAAAGGAAAAAGTGAAGTTAATCATCTGTTTGGGAATAGATAACCGAAAAATCCATCAAGCATTTCAATCGGATGTGGACATGATAATCAACACAACCAGTGCACAGGAAGCTGTGCATGTTGCCTCACGAATGGCTATTTCTAACGATGTTGTTCTGCTTTCTCCCGCTTGTGCAAGCTTTGATCTATTCGAAAACTACGAGGAACGTGGTCGGTTGTTCAAACAAGCAGTTAAAAATCTCTAAACTTATAATTTATTCTGTATGTTGAACATTACATCTTCAAAAGTCAAATCTGTTTTCCAGGGAGACCCGTTTATTTGGGCAATTGTATTCATCTTATCGGTAATCGGAATTTTGGCGGTGTATAGTTCTACTGGAACCATTTCATTCTCCAAACAACAAGGAGATACAGAACATTATTTGCTACGCCACTTTGGCTTCATTGCAGCCGGCTGGGGAATCATGTACTTAACCCACAAAATTCCATTTAAGTATTACGCCAAAATGTCGTTCGTAATGCTTATAGTATCCATTGTTTTACTGTACTTAACGCTCATAATTGGATATAGAATCAACAATGCCGCTCGTGTAATTCCTATTTTCGGCTTTACCATTCAGCCCTCGGATATGGCCAAATTATTTTTAGCCATCTTCATTGCTCGATACACGAGTAAAAATCAGGACGAAGTGGATAAACCCCGGGTGTTTGGAATCCTTATAGCCGTAATCGTATTTGTTATTATACCTATCATACCAGAAAACCTAAGTACCTCTTTAGTCATTATTGCTACTTCCACTTTGATCATGATCATGGGTAGAATTAAAATGAAATTCATCGTAATAATGGGGTTGATTTTGGTGTCCATCGCCTCAATTTTTTATTTGTTCCTGATGAATGTAGATATGGAAAAATACCAAACCACACGATTGCCCACATGGAAGCGTAGAATTGAAACCTACATGGGAAAAGATGTGGATGGAAACGGTGGTTACCAACAATTGCAAGCGAAAATCGCAGTGGCTTCAGGCGGATTCTGGGGAAAGGGTCCTGGAAATAGCACTCAAAGAAATTTTCTACCTCATCCGTATTCCGATTTCATTTTTGCAATAATCATCGAAGAATATGGATTTGTGGGTGGTTTTATCTTGATTATCTGTTATTTGGGATTGATATACCGATCTCTCCGAATTGTGGTTGAAACTCAGCGTTCATTCGCGGCGTTGGTTGTTTTGGGGATATCCGTAACCACCACAGTACAAGCTTTTATTCATATGGGAGTGTCGATAGGAAAATTACCCGTTACTGGACTCACTCTGCCGTTGGTAAGTATGGGAGGTACCTCCATCTTATTTAACAGTATGGCCTTTGGTATTATCCTCGGCGTAAGTCGTCATATTCAACAAGAAAAACTCCGCGCTAGCATTCAAGGTGCTGGTTCTGTTTCACCCAATAACCCCGAAAACAATGGCTAAATACATATTTACTGGTGGTGGAACCGGGGGACACATATTCCCAGCAGTGGCCATTGCCAATGAGCTAAAGAAATTGCAAAAAGATGCCGAAATACTTTTTGTAGGAGCTTTAGGTAAAATGGAAATGGAAAAAGTGCCACAGGCCGGATATCCCATTATAGGTTTGCCAGTTCAGGGGTTGAAACGTTCTATCAGTTGGGAAAATTTCAAAATTGTATTTAAAGCGGTTCAAAGCTATTTCAAGGCAAGAAAACTCCTCAAAAAAGAACAACCCAATTGGGTAATGGGTACAGGTGGATATGCCAGTTTACCCGTTTGTTTGGCGGCAACGCATATGAATATTCCCGTTTTTGCTTGGGAAGGAAATGCATTCGCGGGATTAACCAATAAAATTATCAGCAAAAGAGCTAGAGCTATTTTCTGTGGATTTCCGGGGATGGAAACTCAGTTTAAATACAACAACTGCATTCATTCAGGCAACCCTATTCGCAGCGAAATTCTCTTGAAAACATCTAGAACTGAGGCGGCAGCATTCTTTCAATTAGACCCGAATAAAAAAATACTCTTTGTTACTGGCGGATCTCTCGGCGCAAAAAATATAAACGAATCTATTGCACAACTTTTGGATTTTTTTGCAGAAAACTCGATTCAGATAATTTGGCAAACCGGAAAAAATTACAAGCATAATCAAAAAGTAAAATCCAATGAATTTATATCCGAGTTCATACATAGAATGGATTTGGCCTACAGCTGCTGCGATATGGTTGTATCGCGATCCGGTGCTCTATCAGTGAGCGAAATCCTTGCAGCGGGAGTTCCTGCCATATTTGTACCTTCACCCAATGTTACCGATGATCACCAAACATTTAACGCCCAACAGGCTGTGAATGGCGGCGGAAGTATCTTGGTGAAAGAATCTAAATCACTCACCCAAGAACTTCAAAACACCATACACACTTGGATTACCAACAACGAGAAGTTGCAATTCATGCGTAAAAACCAACTGGCCGCAGCTAAACCCGAGGCAACTCAATTTATCGTTCAAACCATTTTAGAAAATGAATAATCAGCAACACATTGTAGGACTCGACGCATACAAAAAAGCCTATTTTCTTGGTATTGGTGGAATTGGAATGTCTGCTATTTGTCGGTATTTCCTTTCTATGGGAATGCAGGTAGCGGGTTACGATAAAACCCCAACTCCTTTAACCGATGAATTGCGGAAAGAAGGCGCAAACATCACATTCGATGATTCATTAGAATCACTACCGTCGTTTGTTACCAACCGAGATTCTGATGTTTTGTACATTTATACCCCTGCCATCCCCAAAAATCATGTGCAAAAATGCTGGTTGGATTCTCAAGGGATTGATTTAAAAAAACGTGCTGAAGTTCTGGGCATAATAACACGTAACGCCTACTGCATTGCTGTCGCCGGAACTCACGGTAAAACTACCACATCGAGTTTAATTGCCCATATTCTGTACGCCAATGGGATTAATTTCACTGCTTTTCTTGGAGGTATCACTTCGAATTACAATACCAATTATATTCATTATACCCAAGGAATTAATATAGGTGATAAACCCGTCATAGTAGTTGAAGCCGACGAATTCGATCGTAGCTTTCATCAACTGATTCCGGATGCCGCGATCATTACAGCCGCCGACCCCGATCATTTAGATATTTACGGAACATCAGAATCGTTTTTTCAAGCATTTGAACAATTTGCTAATTCCTGTAAGGGCCAATTATATATCCACTCCGATGTAAAATTGAATCCTACAAACGAAAATTTCAGGGTTTTTCGCTACGGGGGTGAGGAAAAGGCGTTAGAATCATCTCATCATTCGAACGATTTTTACTTCCATAATATACAAATCAGAAACCATAGATTTGAATTCGATTTTTCTGGTACTTTCCGAGGAATTCAAAGCGGCTTACCGGGTTTTCATAATATTTCAAATGCCACAGCAGCGTTTGCACTTTGCCAAGAATCTTTAAAACTATCCCCCGAAAAAATAGCCCAAGCTATTGCCTCTTTCAAGGGTGTTAAACGTCGATTTGAGTACATTATTGATACCGAAAAATTGGTGTATATCGACGACTACGCACATCATCCGCAGGAGTTGAAAGCCATTATTTCCTCAGTAAAAGCACTTTATCCAGAAAATACCATTTTAGGAATATTTCAACCGCATTTATTCACTCGAACTCGCGATTTCATGGAGGGATTTGCAAAGGAACTTTCTCAGTTGGACGAAGTTTGGTTAATGGAAATTTACCCAGCAAGAGAACTTCCACTCGAAGGCATACATTCACAAGCCTTGCTGAATCAAATATCCAACCCCAATAAATTGTTGCTTGCCAATCAAGAAATAATCAACAAACTCAAAGCAAATCCACCAAAAGTACTGCTAACATTGGGCGCGGGCGACATTGACAAGCTTGTGCCACAAATCAAAAACGTACTGGGATAAATAATTTTGCAAACCGAATAAAATTAAAAAAAGAAACAAAATGAAGGGTATAAAAGTAGCATTTAGTCGCCGGCAATGGATGCTTTCCATCGCAATTTTCTTGATTGTGCTTTTGGTTCTTTTGTGGTCGAAATTAAACTTCGCAGGAAAAAATCGAATCATCAATGAAGTTCGAGTAGAAATTACAAGTGCAGATACTTCCTTTCAATTTTTAACTCAGCAAGAAATATCCAATTTCGTTGAAGATAAAATTGGCAATCCAGTTGGAAAACCAGCGTCTGAACTGCGATTAACTGAATTGGAACTGGAGTTGAATCGAATTCCATACATCCAAAAAGGTATTGTGTACGTTTCATTCGATGGAAAACTAAAAGTGCAGATTACCGAAAGACAAGCTATTGCGCAGATTTACAACGCCTCCGAAACCTATTTCTTTGATTCTTCTGGGATGATGATGAGGCGCAATAAATTGAGGGGACCAAACGTGTTAATTATCAATGGCAATATTCCTTTTAAACTGACACATGGAAAAAAAATGGGACATAAAAAAGCGCTTGAATTATTAGAGATAGCTCGATTTATTCATACACAACCTCTGTGGAACATGCAATTTGAACAATGCTATGTCGATAAGTTTGAACGCTATTTGTTGTTTCCACGCGTTGGAAGTCATAGCATTGTTTTAAACAATGTTGTGAACTTAGGGAAAAAGTTCGAGAACCTCCGTCTTTTCTATGAGAAAGGCCTTCCATTGATGGGTTGGAATAAGTACTCGGAAATCGAAATTTCCTACGAGAATCAGATCATTGGAAGAACGAATGACCAATAAAACAAACAATATACGAAACACAGTGTACACTATTTAAAACACCACAAACTAAACCACAAACTAAAACTACAATTATGCCTGAATCAAACAAAATTATCGTTGGATTAGACATCGGAACCACCAAAATCTGTGTGATTGTTGGCCAATTGGCTGAAAACAATAA
>CAZQFZ010000007.1:0-43494 GCA_964592635.1 uncultured Rhizobium sp. | reverse complement strand
TCAAATGGGAATATTAGATAAAAAATTAAGTCTCCGTAACCGCAATAAAATGATTGTTGGTGTATGGGAAGATGAAGATGCTTTAGTGGATGCTACTTCTGAGATATCTCACAAAGGAATAGCCATTCACGACATATATACTCCTTATCCAGTTCACGGACTTGATCGCATCATTGGTGTGAAAAGAAGTAAATTGGCTCGGGTTGCATTTTTCTGTGGTTTAACAGGTTTGATTTTGATGACAACCATGATTTATTACATGTATGTTATTGACTGGCCTATTAATGTGGGAAATAAACCCGTACGTTTTACCCCTTCTTGGATACCAGTAATGTTCGAGGGTATGGTATTGTGTACAGCATATGGAATGGGGTTCTTTTTCTTTTGGAGAAATAGAATGTTATTCGGAGTTAAAAACGATTTACTCGATGAACGTCAAACCGACGACAGAATGGTTATGGCTGTTGAACTTTCAGAAAGTATCAATGAGCAAGATTTGATTTTAACCATGAAGAACAAAGGTGCGGTTGAGGTTAGAGAATTTCATCATGGCGTTCAAACTGTAATTTAATCCTTAAAACAATGACAAATAAGTTTAATATAACTTTAGTTTCAGCGTTGGCAGTAGTTGCTTTAGGCAGTTGCGTAAGTCGCGGAAATGATCCAGGTTGGGAATATGCTCCTGATATGTATTACTCAAAAGGTTATGAGCCATACAATCAGGCAGATTCTTTCAAAACCAACCCTTATGGAATGAGCATGCGCGAACCCGTTGTTGGTTCAGTTGCTATGGGTAAAATTGATCATTTGTATTCTATGCCTAACACAGGTGAGGGATATGAGGCATCAGCTACCGCAGTGGTAGCCCCTGCTGGTATTGATCAAATTGATACCCGTGGAAAATATATGTACGAGGTTTATTGCTCTCCTTGTCACGGCGCAGAAGGTAATAACGACGGTGAAGTATTCAAAAAAGTGGCCACTTTGAAGCCAGCTTGGAAAGCTTACACCGATGAGTATATCAAAACGCTTCCCGAAGGTAAAATCTACCATACTCTTACTTACGGTAAAAACAATATGGGATCTCACGCATCTGTGCTGAAACCAGTTGATCGTTGGAGAGTAGTAAAATACGTAAAATTATTGAGTGCTAAAGGCGGTAGTGCAACTACAGCTGCTGTTTCACAAGATTCAACAACTACCAAATAATTCCAAAAAAATATTGATTATGGGACACGGACATCATATAGAAATTAAGCAGGAGAATTTTACTATACCTGCTAAAGCAAAGACGTTTACGATAATTCTTATGCTTTTGGGATTGGTATTGACTGGAATTGGAATTGCCAATCAAAAGAGCAATGCTGGTTCCTCTCACCAAAGTCATACTGTAGCAGAGCATTCAACAGATAAGAAAGAAACTTCACATACAGAGAGCACTAAGCATGATGAACATGGAGCTGTATCTTCAGAGCACGGCACTGCAACTCATGCTGAAGAGCATCACAATGTTGAAACAGAGAAATTCGGGCCTCGTATGGAATATCATGAACAGGCTAAACCTTGGACAACCAAGATTTATGCTAACCTGTTGATTGCCGGTTATTTCTTTACCATGGTTTCTTTGTGTGCGTTGTTTTGGTATGCAATACAATATGCTGCAAATGCAGGATGGTCTGTTGCTTTAAAACGCGTACCTGAAGCTATTTTCACGTTTATTCCGGTAGCTTTTGTGGTTTTATTCGTTGCCGTATTATTAGGTAAAAACGATTTATACCATTGGGCGCATTACGAACACTTGGGTTTAAAACCTGGTGATGCTGGTTATGATAAGATATTAGACGGCAAATCAGGATTTTTAAATTCAAAAATGCTCTTTATTTTACCTACCATTCTAATTGCTATATGGGTATTTATTGGCTTTAAATTAAGAGGGTTGTCGTTAGCGGAAGATACTGCAACCAAAGGCGATGTTTCTTTCTTCAAGAAGAGTATTCGCTTTAGTGCAGCATTTTTAGTATTATTTGGTTTTACTATTTCCATAGTTGTTTGGTTATTTGTAATGAGTGTTGACGCTCATTGGTACTCTACCATCTTTGGAGTATATAATTTTGCAACTTCTTGGGTTTCTGCTATTGCGGTAATAACTTTAACCGTTATGTATTTGAAAAACCAAGGTTATTTGGGATTGGTGAACCAAGAACATATGCACGATTTGGGTAAATTTATGTTTGCCTTTACGGTGTTCTGGACATACATTTGGTTATTCCAATATTTATTGATTTGGTATGCTCAAATACCTGAAGAAATGATGTACTACCAAATTCGTTACGAAAACTACAAACCGTATTTCTTGGCAAATTTCTTTATCAACTTTGTTACCCCATTTGTGTTCTTGTTAATGAGAAGTGCCAAGAGAAATTCTAAGATTATGGTCTTTATTCCAATTTTATTGATCATTGGACATTATTTCGATGTATGGTTTATGGTAATGCCAGGAGTATTTGGGCCTAATCAGCACATTGGAATTTTGGAAATCGGAATTTTCCTATTATTCGCTGGATTGTTCGCATTCTGGATTTTGAATAATTTGACAAAAAGAGGTTTGGTTGCGGTCAACCATCCTTATTTGGAAGAATCTGTATATCACGATACCGGAGTTTAAGGTTCAGATTTATATATCCCGAAAAGGTCATCACTCCGTGGTGACCTTTTTTGTTTCTTACTCGTTTTACAGTTAATTCATGAAAAAATCACTTTCGTTAGACTTAAACTAATGAGCATTTTTAAAATACACTCATTTATTTACCTCATTAATAATTAATTTTGCAGCACATGGAAATTTCCTCAAAATACAATCCCTCAGAAATAGAAAATAAATGGTACCAATATTGGTTAACCAATAAGTATTTTAGTAGTAGCCCTGATCATAGAACTCCATATACTGTCGTAATTCCACCGCCCAATGTTACGGGTGTTCTTCATATGGGACACATGCTCAACAACACCATTCAAGATGTGTTGGTGCGTAGGGCAAGAATGATGGGTTTCAATGCATGTTGGGTGCCAGGTACGGATCATGCCAGTATAGCAACTGAAGCAAAAGTGGTCAACTTATTGGCTTCCCAAGGAATTAAGAAATCAGATTTAACCCGCGAAGATTTTCTCAAGCATGCTTGGGAGTGGAAAGAAAAATATGGCGGAATTATTCTGGAGCAATTGAAAAAGTTAGGGGCAAGTTGTGATTGGGATAGAACGCGCTTTACGATGGAACCCAAACTTTCTGATGCCGTAATTGAGGTTTTTGTTGATTTATACCAAAAGGGATTGGTTTATCGAGGCACTCGAATGGTGAATTGGGATCCCCAAGGAAAAACAACACTGAGCGATGAAGAAGTTAAATTCAAAGAGGTAAAAGATTCTTTGTATTTTATCAAATATCAAGGTGTTGATTTCGATGGTTTTTTGGAAATTGCTACTGCACGTCCAGAAACAATTGCTGGTGACGTGGCAGTTTGTGTGAATCCGAACGACGACCGATACAAACATCTTCTGGGCAAGAAAGTAAGGGTACCCTTGATCAATCGTGAGGTGGAAATTATTGCGGATGATTATATCGATATTGAATTCGGAACTGGTGTTTTAAAAGTGACTCCTGCTCATGATATTCATGATTACGAAATAGGATTGAAATTCAATCTACCTGTTATTGATACCCTAAATGATGATGGTAGTATTTCTGAGCAAGGTATCTTATTTGTGGGGCAAGATCGCTTTGTTGCTCGTAAAGAATGGGTTAAAGAGCTTGAAAATCAAGGTTTATTAATTAAAGTAGAAGATTACGTGCATAATGTTGGTTTTAGTGAGAGAACAGATGCTGTAGTTGAACCCAAAATAAGCACGCAATGGTTTTTGGATATGAAGAAATTCATGGAAAAAAATCCGAAAGTGCTTTCAGCGGTAATGGACGATGAAATAAAATTCTATCCTGAAAAACTCAAAAATACCTACAAGCATTGGATTGAAAATATCCGCGATTGGAACATCTCTCGACAGTTGTGGTGGGGACACAGAATTCCGGCATTTTACGATGAGTCTGGTGATTTTGTAGTTGCGCAATCAGCGGAATTAGCTATAGCTGAATTTGCCAAAAAAGGCAAAATCCTAAAGATAGATGAAATCAAACAAGACGATGATGTTTTAGATACTTGGTTTTCAAGTTGGTTATGGCCCATTTCGGTTTTCGACGGATTTGAGTCCAAAGAAGAATTAGATTATTATTATCCAACCAATGATTTGGTAACTGCACCAGAAATTATGTTTTTTTGGGTGGCCCGAATGATTATGGCTGGTTATGAATATACTGGAGAGAAGCCGTTTAAAAATGTTTATTACACCGGAATTGTAAGAGACAAACAACGTCGAAAAATGAGTAAGAGCTTGGGAAATAGTCCTGATCCTTTAGATTTAATTGCTCAATATGGTGCGGATGCTGTCCGTTTGGGGATGCTTTTATGTGCACCCGCGGGTAACGACATTCTGTTCGACGAGAGTCAAATAGAGCAGGGTAGAAACTTTTGCAATAAAATTTGGAATGCATATAGACTGTACCATCAGTGGGAACCGCTAAAAGATACTGAAATGCGCAGTTATGAATTGGAAGCAATTGACTGGTTCGAAAATCGTTTGAATCGTACATTAATCGAAAACGAAGATCATTTTTCACAATTCAGATTATCGGATGCTTTGATGAATCTTTATAAATTGATTTGGGATGATTTCTGCTCGGTGTATTTAGAAGCAGTAAAGCCTCCTTATGGAGAATCCATTACGTCGGGGGCTAAAAATGCAACGAAAGAGTTTTTCGCCAAATTGATGAAGGCAATTCATCCATACATGCCATTTATCTCGGAGGAAATTTTTCAATCCATATACAATGGTTCTGTAGAAAATCCTTGTGTAATTAGTGAATATCCGATTGGGAATAAGGAAAAAGCTTCTGAATTAGAATTACCCATGCAATTGGTATCTGAGGTTAGAAATATCCGTGCTCAGAAACAAATTTCTCCCAAAGAAACACTAACTGCTTGGATGGAAAAACCGGAGTGCGATTTGACCGCATATTCTGCAATGATTTCTAAATTGTCGAACATTGACATCCAAACAGAATCTCGGGTTTCTAACGCAAATCAGATCATGTTTTTGGTAAACAAATCAGAAATTTGGTTGGAGTTGAATTTGGAAATTGATGTTGAATTAGAGAAGCAAAAAATTCAAGAAGAAATTAGCTATTTAGAGGGATTTTGGAAGGCAACCAATGCCAAGCTTTCCAATGAAAAGTTTGTTTCAAATGCGAAGCCGGAAATTGTGGAAAAAGAACGTCAAAAACTAAATGATGCTGAGTCGAAATTACAGAATTTACGAATTCAGTTGAGTAATTTGTCGTGACATTGTCATTAAGAGATTGAAATTCAACTGGACATAAATAAACAGCTTATTGGGTTTCGAGAAGAGTTATAGGCGTGCAGCTAATATTGCATTGTTAGAAATTCTTTGCGGTTAAAATTGGTATAGTTTTACTTCGAAATAATCGAAAATAGAACATTGCTCTCGAGAAATAACCAATTAAACCCAAAATGGCGGAATTATCTCCGCCATTTTGGGTTTAAATTTAGGAATTTTAACTTTAGCTATTTCTATTTCTTGCGAGTTGTGAGTGTCTTAATATGGTGCTCTCCAATTGCGTTTCCTAAGAACTTGCCATTTTCAATTCCCTCTCTAAAGTGAATTCCTCCATATAAGCGACTCAAACAAGCTTCATTACTGGCTTCTCTGAAGTTTTTAAAATGTCGAGTGCCAAGTCCAAATTCTAATTCCGCGGAATCGGTGAATTCATATTCGCCAAACATATGAGTAAGTACAGTGGCTGCGGCACTTGAAATTACACTATGTGCACTCGGGTATTCTGGAAAAGCGGGTGTTTCGATTAAAGGCAACCAAGAGCTGTCAATATGCATTCTAATGGCATTTACCGGACGAACATACTCATAGTGATACTTGGCATCCCATGCGGCAATGAATCCGTCGAAAATAGCAGCAGACAATCGAACCATGCCTTCTGCCGATTGAAACAATGAGTATTTTTTATTTCTAGCAACAGTCGAAAACATAGATAACCAATGACCAACTGGTGAAACTTTTAGCACTTTTATTGTTGCATGTCCATAATGAAAAGTACTGTTTGGATTATCATCCCAATAACGTGCAATCCGAATCTTATTTGAATCCAATGTTTTACTTTCGTTGTACACTTCCATCATTAATTTATCGAAATTCGGGTTCAAGGATTTATATTTGATGAATGTGTTTCCTTCGGTGTCAACTGATTTCGAAATCGGTTGAATTTTATATTCAGAAGGAACGGGTAAAGTGGATCTAAAATAATTGGATGATGGGATTAAGGTTGGACGGATTTTTTTCCAGTTTGGTTCCAACGCCTGCATGTATTCTGTGGGGGTGGGTTGCCAATAGTGGGCATCGTTTTTGGCTAAGTACAAATCCACTCCACGGGTCTCATTAAAACTGTCTTTTTTAGCCCATTTAATGATCAATTTTGACACACTGTCGCCCCAAGTCAAGCTATTTTCGAATACTTGGTTAGATAATTCCGATTTATAGTATTCTAATTTTCGATTTCTAAACGCAACTACACTATCTTCTTTCCAAACCAAAGCTTTCGCAGTGCTTGTGTAAGCGGCGAGTGCTACTAAATCTAAGCAATAACCTTTAGATGTATCGGGTGAGGCTTCGAACTTCAAATCTTTTAATTGTCCACTTAATGTAAGTAGTTCATTTGAAAATGGTTGAATGGCTTGATAGGCTGCCACACTGGCATAGAAATATCTACGACTTCCCACTGGAGGATTTGTAGCATCTAGCACAATGGCATTTTGAATGGCGAGATTGCATTCGCTTAAAACGTCGTTGTTAAGAATTACTTTAGATTTATTTTCACTACACGATGTGAATGAAATTAGCAAAATGAACGTTGTAATTGCGAGAAAATAGGGGAGTTTTAAATTTGTTTTTTTCATACTTGGGGATAAGCATTTGCTTACAGGTTGCCCTGTACACGAATTTAAATAAAAAAGGCCACCTATGGTGACCTTTTTTAAACGAAGCGTTTATAAATTCTTAGTTTTTATCATCTTCGATGATAATACCAGATACTTCTTTATATGGAGAAGCAACGGTAACAAAGCTTTTAAGACGTTTGATATCCTTTACTCGCTGTGTTGCTTTTTGGCGATTTCTAGCTTCTTTTCTTTTAAGTCTTGTAACTCCCATAACAAATAAATTTCTGCAAATATAACTGTAAATATTAATTTTTCAAAATGTTTCCGTCTTTATCGTAAAAAACAATGGCTTTAATTGATGGATTATTCAATACCCCCGGATAACTACAAGTTAAATAACCACTTCCATAACCCAAATAGACTTTTTTCTTATTTCCGTTTTTAGTTTCGCAAATTGCGTAAGACGCTTTAGAAGGCGCTTTTACGTATTTAAATGGTTTATTCGATTTGAATACTTTTGCTTTTGCATTATTTTGTGTGGCAATAAAGCGAATATCATTATTTGGTTGATTTACCCAACCTAACGCCCTTCCATCCCCAGAAACATTGAAACCTATATCAGTACCGTTTTTCCATGATAATTTGCCCGCAGAATTCATCAAAACTCCACCATATAGAGCATCATCTGGTCCATGAGTAACGCGGGTATAACTGTTGTTGCCAATACACAAAATATCGTCGTATCCATCTTGGTTAATATCTGCCACTTGCATACCATTGATTGGGCCTAACTGTGATTCAAACGGCAATGGGTTTACAGAAAATGCACCTCCATTGTTAATCAATAACAAATGTTGAAACTCATTGGCAAACATTCTATTTTCTTTAAGATTTTCTTCTCCAAAAATATCTAGCATGGTTTGACCTCCAAATGCCGTATAATTGGTGAATTTCTTATTTAAGAAACTTGGGAATGCAACAACCATTTCATCCATTTGATACATGGGGTATTCTTGACCATTTTTTAAATAACTCAAAAAGAAATCATGTCTTCCGTTTTTATCAACATCTGCCCAATAAATGGTAACGGGTTCGCTTTGACGTGCACAGATGAAAGAATTAGTTCCTTTATTACCCACTACGTAATCCAAATCACCATCATTGTCAATATCTATGGGTGCGATACTATTATACCATCCAGAATACTTAATTGTACCAACTTCTTCTGTGGCATTCACAAATTTGCCACCTACGTTTTTCATAAAAACGATTGGCGTATATTCGCCTACAAGCATCAAATCCAATTTGTTATCGTTATTATAATCTGTGAAAATCGCTTCGCTGATCATTCCTGGCATAAATAAATCTGGGACAACCGATTCAGTAACGTCTGTAAACTTTCCCTTATCATTTCTCAATAAATAACTGCGAATTTCTACAATAGGATAGTAGTTGGGTAGCACCCTACCAGCAACAAATAAATCCAAATCCCCGTCGTTGTCATAGTCGCCTGCCGTTACTGAACTAGAGCTTCCTATAACCTTAGGCAAACCACCTGTTTTTTCTATGAAATTACCTTGTCCTTTATTTTCGTATAAATGATGCAAATAATTACTATTAGGCCAAGAAAATTCACTTCCGCCTGCAGCTACGTACAAGTCTAAATCGCCATCATTATCCATATCAAAAAGAAGACTACCTGTTATATCGGCGGTAAGGTTTTTCCAAGGTTGGGAGGTAGCTAAAGTGAATTTTCCATTCTTTTGTTGTAGGTACAATTTTGACCCAGAACTACCTGATGCATTTCCTATAAACGCGTCCAAAAGGCCATCATTATTGACATCTCCGGTGGTTAAACCTGGACCTAGCATGGTAAAACGATGGGGCAGAAGAGGCTCACGTTTAAAATCTGGCGTTTCTTGGTCTTCATGTTTAAAGGATAAAACATCTTCATTTTCTTCTATTAAGAGTGCATGTTTTGATTTACTTAAAACTAACAGTTCACTTTTACCAGAATTAAATTGATCGATATCAATTTCTGTGGTTTTGCCTTGTTTTAATTCATTGGCATTGAGTTTTTTTACTTTTCCATTGAGTAAAACGATTTCGATAAATTCTACCGGATTTTCGCGATTAAAACCAATATGTATTAACTGATCCGAGGAACTTAAATAACCTTTAATTGGAGATTTTTCAAACAATCGAATCTGACTTTTATCCTTTACAAAAACTTTTGTTCCTTCAGTTGATTTATTGGATTTTGATTTGATTTTCAAATTGAAGAAATTGTCTGTGGCTATTTTATTTTTATAAATCAAAGGAACATCTCCTTGATTGCAAACAACCAAATCTATTTGACCATCGTTATTTAAATCGCCATATGCTGAACCCGTGCTCAATGTTGGCTCTGAAGTACCGGCTTCCAATGCTTTATTGCTAAATCCTTGACCATTATTGTTAATATAAAGATAATTAACTAATTTTTCAAAAGGTAACTTTTCCAATACTTCTTTATGTGTAACTTTTCCTCCTTTAGTTTGCTCTTTTCTATTTTGATACAATACAAAATCCAAATTGGTTACATCCCGATAATAACCGTTGGTAACAAATAAATCTTGGAATCCATCATTATTAAAATCACAGAAAAGTGGCGACCAACTCCAATCGGTTCTGGCAATACCATACAGATAACTTTGATCAGAAAATTTACCATCGCCCATGTTGATTTGCAAAACGTTCTTCATGTACTGTTTTCCGTAGTTGTTTTTCTTACTAACAGTAACAAAGTCGTAATCACGCGGACCTAATAGGGTCATAAATCTTTTGGGACTTTCGGGCAACATGTCCAAGGTTAACAAATCAATTCGGCCATCGTTATTAACATCCGAAACGTCGCTACCCATTGAATTGTTTGAAATGTGTTTGAAGGATGAATTGCATTGATCCGAGAAAGTACCATTTCCTTGATTTATATAAAAATAATCGGGAATGTGATAGTCATTACAAACATACAAATCCATTAACCCATCACCGTTATAGTCTGCAGGGGTAGCACTTAAGCAATAACCCATGGCCAACATACCGGCCGATTCGGTGATATCTGTAAACGTATTACCATCATTTCTTAGAAATTGCTGACGTGATGTGGGGTCCATTTTAAGGGTTTTTTGGAAGGGAACATTGATATCTGACCAATACTTTTCGGCGTGATTACCAATGTAAACATCTAGGTCGCCATCAGCATCAAAATCGAAAAAGGCAGCACAACTGGTGTTTCCTGAATTGGCCAAATTCCATTTTTCAGATTCTTCTGAAAACTTCAAGTTGCCTTTATTGATGAAAAGTTTATTTTTTTTCTTTTCTGGGGATTTTGACGGCCCGCTGCTACAAACATATATGTCCAAGAGTCCATCATTATTGATATCCACCATATATACACCGGTCATCCATTGATTGGTACCGACTCCTGAGCTTAGCGTAATATCTTCAAATTTGAAATCACCTTTATTCAGATACAGCGCTGAACTACCTGAGTTTGAAGCAAAATATAGGTCGTTTAATCCATCGTTATTAATATCACCCATTGCAACACCAGCACCATTGAATAAATAATGATAGGTAAATTGATTGAGAGAATCATTTTCAGGTACAATATTGATGAATTTAATACCCGATTCGTCGGCTGAAATACTTTCAAAGATGGTTTCTTCGTTGCTATCAGAATTTGAATCTGAGCAATTGGAAAAAAAGGCACCTAACAATAGTAGCCACAACAAATTGCGGTTGATATTTTTCATATTTGCGAAAATAGAATTAATTTATGATTTTCTCACCTGGTCGTATCGCAAGAAAACGAAAAGTAAGAAGGTGAAGCCCCATAAACTACTTCCCCCGAAAGAGATAAAGGGCAAAGGAATACCAATTACTGGAACCAATCCGATGGTCATACCTACATTTACAAACCAATGAAAAAACAGGATAGATGCTGCACTGTAACCTAAAATACGGCCGTAGGCATCACTTTGTCGTTCGGCTAAAAATACCAGACGAAGTAAGAGCATAAGATAAATTCCAAAAAAGAAAGTAACACCGAGAAAACCCCATTCTTCGCCGATGGTACAGAAAATAAAATCGGTGTATTGAGCCGGAACGAACCCCATTTTAGTTTGAGAACCATTCATGAACCCTCGCCCAGCAATTTGTCCAGCTCCAATGGCAATTTTCGATTGTTCGAGATTATATCCAATTCCTTTTTTGTCTTCTTTAAGTCCCAAAACTATTTCGATTCGATCCTTTTGGTACCATTTAAACACTTTTTTATAAGCATATCCAACTACACCCGAAAACAAGGAACTGCCTATGGCTATGGCTAAAATGAGTAAAACAAATTGCTTGTTTTTGCGACCAAAATAAATGAGTATGCTGCTTAAGCCAAGTAAAATTCCGTAAAGATAACCGAAAGAAATATTCAAGCTGTTCAAATAAATTGAAATGATCGAAAGCAAGCCTATCCAAACAGAAATAAGAAGTATGGAACCGGGAAGACCTTCGCGGTACAAGACCAAAAAGAACGATAAATAAACCAATGCACTTCCAGTATCATTTTGATAAAGTACCAAAATCAAGGGGGTAAGAAATATCGAGAGAGAAATAAAAATATTCTTCCATCCCTTAAAACGCATTCCATAACCACCGAGAAATTTTGCTAAGGCCATGCTAGTTGCAATTTTAGCAAATTCGGAAGGTTGAATTCCAAATCCCCCGAAACCAAACCAAGATTTGGCACCAGCCACCTCTTTTCCAATGAATAATACTAAGATATTGAGTAAAATGATTAGACCATAAACGTAGTAAGATAAATATTCAATTAAAACTACATTGGCAAATGCGATAGTTAGAATAATCAAAGCTGAACCAGCAATCCAAATCAACTGACGCGATGCAATAGCCGAAAGTTGAAAACCATCTTGATTTACATCAGAAGTAACCGAATATATATTGACAAAACCAATGATAACCAAAATAGTGAACAAGCCAATAGCCACCGAATCCATGCGGTTGATTTGGGATAATTTTCGTGAACTTGGCATATTAAAAATCGAGAATGGTTTCTAAGATTCGTTTTTCCATGGCAGGTTTTGATGATATGGGAGGATGTTTCAAGTATTTTTCAATCATCAATGTCGCAATTGGAGCTGCATATGTAGCTCCATAGCCACCATTTTCTACAATCACTGCTATGGCAATTTGGGGATTTTCTTTAGGTGCAAATGCAATGAATAATGAATGGTCTTTACCATGCGGATTTTGTGCCGTTCCAGTTTTTCCGCAGATTTCAATATTATTAATTGCAGCAGCGAATGCTGTTCCACCTGGTTGCACGACTTTCGACATGCCAGCAATTACGGTTTCGAAATGAGATTTGTTAATGGTTGTGTAGTGTTTTGTTTTGAATTGTTTTTCCCATTGTACATCCCGAATACCATTGATTGATTTCACGATATGCGGAGTGTAATAGAATCCTCGATTTGCTAAAATAGCTGCAATGTTAGCCAACTGCAATGGCGTTAATAAGATTTCTCCTTGTCCAATACCCAATGAAATTACCATAGAAGATCTCCATTTTGGTCCATGTCTGCGACTCAATTGCTCTACACTGGGGATATTTCCACCAGATTCGCCCAATAAATCTATTCCAGTGGGTTCTCCTAAACCAAAACTACGCCAATGTTTAGCCAACTGTTCATACCCTTTTTGCACGTTTGAGTACTTGGGATTGTCAATAATTTCTCTGAAAAGTGCACAATAATAACTGTTGCAAGAAATTTGTATAGAACCTTCTAAATCCAAAGGCCCACCATGTGGGTGACAACCCACTGTGATACTCCCCATTCGATAACCGCCACCACAGCCTTTTCGCGACTCAGGGACAATGACACCTTCTTGCAAACCTATCAGTGCTAATACAGTTTTTACGGTACTCCCTGGAGGATACACTCCTTTTACTGCTCGGTTATACAATGGTTTTTTGGGATCGACAAGCATTTTGCGAAATTCTTTATTTCTACCTTGTCCAATTAAGTCATTGGGATTGTAATCGGGCTTATTAACAAAGGCCAATACTTCACCGGAATTGGGTTCAATGGCCACCACAGAGCCTCTTTTTCCTGAGAGAAGTTGTTCCGCATATTGTTGTAGTTCTAAATCTATGGAACTGATAAAATCAGGTCCAGCAATTGCGGGGTAGTTGAAGGAATTGTCGTTTACTACTCCGCGTTCACGATACGTTCGGTCTTGCCAAACTGTGCGTATGCCTTTTTTACCTCGCATATAAGGTTCATAGTATTTTTCAATACCAGTAATTCCAACCAAGTCGCCTGGTTGATAATAAACATCTCTTTTTAATAATTCCTCAGACGCTTCCCCCAAATATCCGAAGGCATGAGCCCCTCCATCAATCTCATAGGACCTATCGGTTCTGGGTTCAATATAAAACCCTTTTAAGCGGTATAAGTTTTCACGAATAATGGTGTATTGTCTTTCGGTGAGATTCGAAAAAAATAAAGCCGAGCGATTGTAGGCATTGTTTTTTTGTCGTTTTCTTGATTTAATCCAAGCTTCTAACAATAGTTTGTTGTATTTAGAAGTATCAATCTCTAGAACATTGCAAATAAAATTGCGGTTGTTGGATTCAATATCTTTTGGGAAGATGAATAAATCGTACATCACCAAATTTTTAGCAATGATTTTTTTATTTCTATCGTATATAACAGACCGAGCTGGATATAATGTGATTTTATTTAGGGCATTATTTATTGCTTTTTCTTGATATTCAGAGTTTAATAACTGTAAGCTTCCAATTTTTACTATAAAAATCAGAAAGAAAACAACAAAAATAAAAATGAATGTTTTATACCTCTGCTTGTGAATGTCGTACATACTGTTACGATAAAGTTATCTTTTGAATATGGATTTGAATAACAAAACAAGCAAATAAGTGCCAATTGTGGAAACAAGTGAAGTACCTAGAATTCGAAATATCCGAATCCATTCAAAAAAATCGAGGGCAAAGAACATGAAATGATGAAAGAATATCAAGGATAAGGTATAATACGAGAAGAACAATTGCCCCTTAGTGTCAACATTAATATAGGTTTCACCTTGTAATTGAATGGAGTCAAAATCAACAAAGCGTTTATCTGTGATATGTTTGGCGAATACCAAAAATACAGAACTTGCGGCATGAGTTCCGAAAGATCCCGATAATAAATCTATAAAAGTGCCAAAAATAAAAGCCACAACCAATTGCAAATATTTATTTACGTTAATCGGGATTATGAGAAAAAGCAAAACATAGGGCATGGGTCTCATCCAAAATCCCATATCCACCTCTTGAATTATAAATGCTTGAATGATAGCAATGGTAATTCCGATCAAAAATAATTTGATAAACTCAATCATGACTATTGGACGGTGCGTTTAATGAAATATTGAGAGAGTCAACTTCGTTCTTGAATTTATATTTTATACAATATACGTTGTCTAAACGGCTAAAATCAGCAGCCAATTTTAAACGAATATTGTGGTAATTTGATTTTGAATTGGGATCAATATAATCGATGGTGCCAATTGGAATATTAGGAGGGAAAATCGAGGAATAGTTACTCGTAAATACTTTCATTCCTTTCTTTATCGGTTCTATTCGATTGATTTCTAAAAGCTCTGCATAATTGCTTGATTTACCATCCCATTTAACCACCCCCTGACGCAAATCCATCTGTGCAATGTATGAAGTGATTTCAAATTTCGTATTTAACAGCGACATTCCTCTTGAGAAATTGTCACTACAATTTATTATAACCCCGACAATTCCGGTGGGGCTAATTACGGCCATTCCAGGTTCAATTCCTTGATTTATTCCATGGTTGATATAGAAAAAGTTATCCGCTGCATTGGTAGAATTTCGAATTACTTTAGCGGTGACATAACTATAAGCTGTGGTAAATTTCGGATATTTTGAATTAATTGAGTCGATAAATTGCGTATCTCTGAATTGGTTGTAGGAGTACTCGTTGATTTTGAGTTGGCTTCTTAAAGCAATATTCTCGTTTTGCAAAGCTATGTTTTCTTGTTTCAAGTTTACAAATTCCGTTACATTCGATTTAAATCGATCAATACCTCTGAAAAATGCGGTACTACTTTTAAAATAAAAGGAATGTTGATATATGTGGTATCTGAGTACTTGATTTACCGAAAAGCCAAATAAAAATAATGCGAAAAGTGGATATGAATTTAACTTAATCCATCGTAATAATATCCACATGATTGATTTTTGGTTTAATTGCTTTTGCTTTTATCTTTGGTTAGATGAAAGTTTAAGCAGACATTAAGAATTTAAATTTACCAATATTTTTAAGTGCAATACCTGTACCCCTAACAACGGCACGCAAGGGGTCTTCGGCTATATTCACTTTTAATTTGGTTTTATTTGAAATACGTTTATCTAACCCTCGTAATAACGCACCACCCCCTGTAAGCCAAATTCCGTTGGTTAAGATATCGGCACTTAATTCAGGCGGAGCTTGCTCCAATGCTCGAAGGATAGCTTCTTCCACTTTCATGATACTTTTATCTAGAGCACGAGCAATTTCGTTGTATGATACATTGATGGATTTTGGAATTCCAGTCATCAAATCCCTCCCGTAAACTGCATAATCTTCAGGTGGATTTTCCAATTCTTGAAGTGCACTCCCAATATTGATTTTGATCTTTTCTGCGGTTCGTTCGCCGATAAGTAGGTTGTGCTCACGGCGCATGTATTCAACAATATCTAAATTGAATTCATCACCAGCTACACGAATCGATTCGTCGCAAACAATCCCTCCCAAAGCTATAATGGCAATCTCAGTGGTTCCCCCTCCAATATCAATAATCATATTGCCTTGGGGTTGGGTAACATCGATTCCTATACCTACTGCAGCTGCCATAGGTTCGTGAATTAAGTACACTTCCTTAGCACCAGAACGTTCAGCACTATCTTTCACTGCCCTTTTTTCCACTTCGGTTATACCAGAGGGAATGCAAATAACCATTTTTAGTTGTGGGCTAATCCATTGTTGACGTTGATTCATCATCTTGATCATGCCCCGAATCATGTGTTCAGCAGCTTGGAAATCAGCAATAACTCCATCTTTCAACGGCCGAATTGTACGGATGCCTTCGTTTTCCTTTCCGTACATTTGCATAGCATCGCGACCAATCGCTATAACATTGCCCGTATTGCGTTCGAGAGCAATAATTGAAGGTTCGTCAACAACCACCTTGTCTTTGTGTATGATTAAGGTATTGGCAGTTCCCAAATCAATTGCTAATTCCTGTGTAAGAAAACTAAAAATTCCCATTTATGATTGTGCTAAGGCAAATTAAACACAAAAGTACGTTTTTATTTAAGCACATGTTCAACAAATTAAAAAATATTACCCATTGAAATGGAAAATTGTTGATTGCTTGGAGTATTGCCCACCAGGCCACGTCCATACTCCATTCGAATTATCATATTAAACGCATTAAATTTTACACCAATTCCATAGCTGCTCAACCATGGATTTCGGTTCGCAGAGGCGGTTAATGTGTAATTGGGAGTGTTAACTACCAAAGTGTTGTAAGGATTTTGGTAATGGAATGGATTACCTCGAACAAATGCCAGTCCAACATCTCCCCAAAAAAAGAAACGAATGGATTTTAAGAAAGGACCATTAATGGAATAGGAAGGTATTAGCCCCGAAATGGGTATGGATAAATCCGATTGTAAATTGAAATAACTTGTACCCCCTCTGCTAGCAGATGGTATGGCTCGAACAAAACCACCTACACCTTGAAAATTATAGGGTTCTGTAAACGATGTAACATAAGCCGATTTTGAATCAAATTGATTCGTTTCAATCCAACCATTGTTGCCCATCAACCAATAAAAAATATTATAATCGGTCAATGAATATCGCGAATTTAAACGTGTTTCGAAGTTTAATATTCCCCAATAAATCGAGCTTCGAAATTTACTTTCAAATGCCGATAAAACTCCAAATTCGGAAGTTGATGATTTAAATGTGTAGCCATTTTCCCAATTTAAATCAAAAAATAAATTTGTATTCAATCTGCCCCAATGATGTTTCATTCGGCTCGTCCAATTCAAATTGATCGTTTGCATCCACAGATCTCTCATATTTAAATCAACGTATCGTTCGTTTAAATTCAACGGAATTATTTGATCCAGATGGTTTTTTAATTTAATATGAAATGTATTTTCCCAAATTTCACTTTTTCTAATCAACAAATCTTGGGCAATTTTCAATTCGTATTTAACACTTCTGTTCCTGATGTAATTTATCGAACTCAAAGAGAATTGCCGAATTCTGTAATCCAATTGTTGATTCAATAACCATTTTTTACCTTGAAACGAATGGTCAATTTTAAAGCCAATTCGACGTCGATTGATGTTGCTAAAAGCCATAAATCGCAAATCGGAAGTCTTCAATAAATTTTGAAAAGAACCTTGATAAAATAGAGTTACAGGTGAATTGTATAATTTTTCTACTGGGATAGATGAATTATAAAATAAATCCAATTCCTGATTTGAAAAATAATAATTGCTGCTTTCAGTAAAGTTCCAGTTTCTAAATGGTTCAACACGTGTAGGATACGATGGAATTGACAGTTTTCTATTCCTTTTGGATAATCCCTTTTTAAAACGATTAAATTCAAACTGACTGATAAATAATTTCGAACTGTCGAAGTTTAACCGATTGGAATCCAACAAATTAAAGGGAAGTGCATCGAAAGAATATCGCACTTTAAGCAACGTATCGCTTCTTAATAAATCTGAGTTCTTATTTAAAACATTAAAGTGAATTGCGTTATTCAAAAAATAAAATTCTAGGTATTCATGCGACTCAGGAATGGGCAGTTGATGATAAAAATAGCCCTTGGTTGATGTAGCAAATGCCTGCCATTTTTTAGAACCTATATCCAATTTAAAGTGCAGTATTTCAGAATGATTGCCTTTGGAACGAATTACAGAAAAATGTTGCTTTGATTCCAGCAGAAAGTCACTAAAATCAATGTCTTCCTTCGAAAAATTTAAATCAAATAAAGTATCAAGTTTAACAGGTAATTTCTGAATCCGGTCATGTTGAAGATGAATTATTATTCCTAAAACTCGTGTAGTGTCGGTTTCGCAAATTAACGATTCAATTACAGTAAATAGTTGAGTCGAATCAAGGAATTTGGTTAAGATTATTTTGCTGTTTAAGATGTTTAATTTTAGCGTTTCATATAAATTTAAATAGGCGTTTCCTGAATTTAAAAATGCCGAAATTACAGGTGGGTCTAAATTTAATTGTTCAGTGCTCAGCATAACAGAATCATCCGTGTTTCTGTATGAATTAATATAAATGCGTTGCGATTTACGCTTGTTCGGATTTCTATGTTGAATAAATACAGTATCCAATCGATTATTTACCGAAATATCGCTTATTGCGATTCGATTAATAGGTATTTGAAAATCCGAATTTCTGCCCTCGTGAAATCCCATAGATTCGATTTCAGTGATTCGATTTTTCAACCAAACCCCAAAACGTTCTTCAAAATGGAAATAAAAAGTGGACTCAAAACTATTTGCGTTTTTCAAGAGTAGCCAAAATGCTCCGTTGATGCTTCTGCCTTTTTCTTTCTCAAACAAATACCAAACTATAGTGCCAAACAGTTCTTCATTTACAGATTCTATGAAGTTGATATTTTGAAATGCTCCTTTTCTAGCCAGATAACTGAATTGCTCAAATTCCTTGAATGTTACCGCCTTAGAAAAATAATTGCAGAATCCTGTTAATAACCAAGTGGGCGGCTTTATTGACGATGGGTTTAGTTTTTCACGCATTAAAATCCCTCCTAAATACTCCAACAAATACTGTTGAGCAATCGAATAACGAATTTGCCTTTTCATATCCCCCAAAAAAATGCTGTAATAAATCGTTGATATTAAAGGATTTGATACAGAAATTAGGTTTTGTCTTTCTTTCGGGGGATGACTATTCTGCGCGGGGATATTTGTTTTTTTTTGAGGATCATCCAAACTAATAAAAATTCGAATATTATCGTTCATTTTGTACGATAAACTGGTATTCAATTCATTTAATGCAATTCGTGCAATGAGAAAATATGAATCCAAATGACTCATCACGATGTGATTGGCGTTTGGATTGCGCTGATCTATAATCAATTCAATCACACCTTGCTTGAAAGAGATTAGACTGTTTTTTTTCGATGTAATAACAGTTTCTATTAACAATTTATCTGAAGTATATTGATTTTCCGACACTTTGACGGATTCAATAATAACATCATTTGAAAAAGAATGATATTTTGACCATGCTGATGAACAATATAACAATCCATAAAGCAATATCAGAAGAGTCCGTTTGTTCATGTGTTTTAAAAATAAATACTTCAGTGGTTAAATTTAGAGCGATGAAATATGAAAACAAACTTGTTGCTATTTGTTTTGGTAATTATCCAAATATAATCATGATTTTTTGAATACGCGATGAATTGTAAAATCTCGAAATTGATTTTTTCATTCAACTGAATAATTGTAGTTTTGAACATGCATTCAACGCAGTATTATATTGAATTAGAAGACCAATTCGGAGCTCATAACTATCATCCAATACCAGTGGTGATCGAAAAAGGAGAAGGTATTTTTGTTTGGGATGTGGAAGGGAAGAAGTATTACGATTTCCTATCGGCATATTCCGCAGTAAATCAGGGACATTGTCACCCTCGAATTATCAAAGCTTTGAATGATCAGGCTGGTAAATTAACTTTAACTTCCAGAGCGTTTCATAATAATGTATTGGGAGAATATGAAAAATTCATCACTGAGTTATTTGGATACGATCGTGTTTTGCCGATGAATACGGGTGTGGAAGGGGGAGAAACAGCAGTAAAGTTGGCTAGAAAATGGGGTTACGAAGTCAAAGGTATTCCACAAAATCAGGCGGTAGTTTTATTTGCAGAAGGTAATTTTTGGGGAAGAACTATAGCGGCTATTTCTTCGAGTGATGATCCAGACAGCTACGGAGGTTTCGGTCCGTTCGTTCCGAATTTTAAATCTATTCCTTACAATGATTTAGAGGCATTAGAAAAAGCCTTGTTGGATTCAAACGTTTGCGCATTTATGTTGGAGCCGATACAAGGTGAAGCTGGAGTTGTAGTGCCTGATGAAGGATATTTACGTGGAGTTCGAGCACTTTGTTCTAAACACGAAGTATTATTTATAGCCGATGAAGTTCAAACTGGAATTGGAAGAACAGGTAAATTGACTTGTTGCGAGCTTGAAAATGTGAAACCCGATTTGTTGATTTTGGGTAAAGCACTGGGTGGGGGAGTATTGCCTGTGAGTGCCGTATTAGGAAACGATGAAGTAATGCTCACCTTAAAACCAGGTCAACATGGATCTACTTTTGGTGGAAATCCATTGGCTTGTGCAGTTGCTACTGAGTCGCTAAAAGTGATTACAGAAGAGAATTTGATCCAGAATGCAGAAAAAATGGGTCAAATTTTCAGAGAAAAACTTACCCAGATGAATTTACCCATGGTAGAATTTGTTAGAGGTAAAGGCCTGCTTAATGCAATAAGAATTGAACCTTTTAATGGAGGTAAAAAAGCATATGATGTTTGTATCCAATTAAAAAATAATGGGTTACTAGCCAAACAAACCCACGAACACATCATCCGATTTGCACCACCTCTCATAATCAATGAAGAACAAATTATTCAAGCTGTAGAAATAATTGAAAAATCTCTCAAAGAAATGATGCAATAATAGAAAATAGTATTATTTTTGCATTCCTTTCAGCTCGGGTGGCGGAATAGGTAGACGCGCAGGACTTAAAATCCTGTTGACAGTAATGTCAGTACGGGTTCGATTCCCGTCCCGAGCACCAAATGCGCACTACCGCAATTTTATCTCTGGTGTTAGTGCTTTCCCTAAGTTTTTGTACGAATAAACTACCAGAAGGCGCTTTCTACATCTCGGAATCAGATACTTCATTTCCCGAAGATATCCGTTCCATTTCCAAGAAAATCAATAACAACCCAACCGATCCCAACAACTACTATCTCCGGGGTAATGCTTTCTTCTTTTTGGATCGCTATTCGGAAGCGGCAAGCGATTATAAAGTAGCAGCTAAACTAGATGAAAAAAATCCTCTCTATTCTTTTAAAGTAGCAGAGTCTCTACTTGCCCCAGATACAGCTAATTTTACTGAAGCCAAAACTTTTTTGGAAAAAACCATTCAACTCAAACCCGATTACACCGAAGCCATTTATTTGAAAAGTAAAATTGAGTTGGCTCGACAACAATATACCACTTTAGAAACTTCCGTGAAACCTTTGTTGCAAAATCCTGATTTCAAAGAAAAAGCGATGATCCTCATGGTATTATCGCGTAAGGAACAAGGTGACACTGCGTCTGCTATTTCCATTTGCGATCAAATATTGTCTGAATTTCCGAATTCATTCGATGCAACCATGCAAAAAGTACTCTTTTTGCTGGATAAAGATCCGAATTTGAGCGAAAAGTTCGTAGATAAAGCCATAGTTATAAACGAATTTTCAGATGAAGCTCTTTACACCAAAGGATTATTGCTACAACGCAAGGGGCAATTCAAAGACGCCATTAAATACTATGATAAAGTTTTAAAAATTAACTCATTTCATGTTTTTTCTTACTACAATAAAGCAGTAATTGAAACCTTATTTGAAAATTACTCCGCAGCAATAGCTTTGTGCGATAAAATCATTTCATTGAATCCTAGCGATGCCAAAACCTACGTTTTAAAAGGAGTTTGCGCAGAAAATATTGGAAATAAAAAAGCCGCCAAAGAAAATTATTTGACGGCTCTAAAATTGGATCCAAAATATCCTTTGGATTCAGATCAATTAAAACTGATAAAATAAATTATTTTACCAAAGTCAGTCTCCAAGTATTGATATCTCCTTGGTGCGTTTGATAGTAAAATCTCAATACAATTTCCGTACCAGTCATTTTTTCAATGTACCATTTACGTCCGATGAAATTAACAAAATTATCGTCGGCACTAGCCATTGACCATGACAAGTTCTCTGTTGTCGGATCAGTCGGATCGCATTTTGCAGAATTGTTGTTCCATGTAACATCGGTGTTGCTTGTGAATTTGTAAGTGTCGTCTTTTTGGCACGTACCGTATGTCTCTTCCACTCCAGCACTAGAAGAATCGGTAAACGAAATACTTCTCCAAGTACGCATCTTAAAAACCTCTTGCTTTGACTTTCCTGTAATGTCGTCAGGGTTTGTGTTTTCTTTATCGCATGATGCGATGAAAACAGTCGATACAAGAGCTAATCCATAAAAAAATTTCCTTAACATAAGGCCAAATATAGCAATTAACTTGTTAGATGCGACAAAAAAAATGTAAGTGCGTTTAAAAATTACAATCCATCAATATTACTATTAAGGAATATTCAATTAAACACCATTCTTCTAAAACTACAATTCCAGCGACCGTAAACTACTTTTTTTTATAATTTCGCTTTCGGATTGCCTTTAATCTTGTAATTCGGTTTGCCTGCAACTCTGATTACTCATAATAGAGTAAATCAGCTTGTTAGCTATCCTGCATCAAGTCCTGAATTACTTCTCCAGCCATTCTTAAACCAAATAAAGCCGGCATATACGAAATCGTTCCGTAAAATGACTTTTTGTAGTTGCTTCCATCGGTTAATCGTAAACTTTCTCTGAGCAAATCACCGTGATTGAAAACGGTTTTGAATCCTTTGTATATTTTGTGTTTCTTGAGTCGCTTTCGTACCGTTCTAGCAAAGGGACAATTGTACGTTTTTTGTATATCTGCCACTTTAACTGTTGCAGCATTTATTTTCCCCCCAGCGCCCATGCTACTAATCAATCGCTGATTTAGATCTATGCAGGTTTTGATTAAGTATATTTTGGGAGAAACGCTGTCAATACAGTCCATTACGTAATCGTAGCGATTGTTTTTTATTAGCGCAATGGTGTCATCGGGTGATTGAAAAGTATCAATCACTTTCAGATTTAAATCTGGATTGATATCCAACATTCGAGCTTGCATAACCGCGGCTTTAGACAGTCCAACTGTGCTACTTAGCGCAGGAAGTTGCCTGTTTTTATTGGTAATATCAACTGTATCCCCATCAATAATGGTTAAATTTCCAACACCCGCTCTACAAATAAATTCAGCCGCAAAACTACCTACACCACCAAGACCTACTATCAACACATTTGCTTTGGTTAATTTTTCAAGTGATTCAGGACCTACTAATAATTCAGTTCGTTCGAGCCAATACTTTTCCGACATTCTGCAAAAATACAGTCAGAAAATAGTAATGTCTAAGCAGTTTTCAACAAATCAACGTAATATTGACAAATGAATGTACCAAAATGGTTTCGATGTACTGCTTTATTTTATTTTTTGATTGTTTCGGGGGATGTATTTTCGGCCAATAACCTATTAAATTCACAGTCGAACTCAATACCACAACCACTCCAGGACCATTCCATTTTTGTTTCTCCGATAGTTTCACCCGTGATATCCCATCCTAAAGCAGGAACATCTTTGAAGTTGTTATTTGTAAATTATCATTCGGTTAAATCTGATTCTAATAACAATGACCAGACCGATTCGTATTGGAAAAACTGGGAAAATCATGCATTTATCCAAGATGCCAATCAGAAATTTATTTTGTTGGTTCAGGTAGTTGTTGGTTCATCGTTATTTATAGATGAATTCAAACAGAGTATTATAAATAAATATGGTGATCAGTTCTATCAAGTTCGATTGCACAAATATGAAATTCTGGATTTATTGAATCATAAGGAGGTTCTTCATGTTGAATTGGCCAATAAATTTAATGCACCCCGAATGCTGGATGATCGTTCTCGTATTAAGTCGAATGTAATTCAAGCACAAAACATTAATAATTTAATTATCAAGGGGAAAGGGGTAGTTACAGGCATTGTGGACATTGGATTTCAAGCAACTCATCCCAATTTTTACGATTCTTTGGGAAAAATGTATCGGGTGAAACGGTTTTGGCATCAGGGTTATCCCAATCAAGATGGTCCAAAGCCTTATAAATATGGTATTCTGTTTTCAACAAAAGAGTCGATCCTAAAAGCAGTAGATTATGACGGAACTCATGGTACTCATGTAACCGGTATTGCTGCTGGAGCTGGATTTCCATCCCCCGAAAATAAATTTCAGGGAATGTCGCCTGAATCCGATATTGTTTGGGTAGGTATAAAATACAAAAACGATACGATTAGTGGTAGTGCCTTGGGAGATTATGTTGTGGCAAATCCAACAATTTTAGACGGATTTGACTATATTTTTAATTACGCCGATTCAATGAAAATGCCTGCTGTATGCAATTTGAGCTGGGGTATGCACACCGGGCCGCACGACGGAACTTCCCTGTTTGATTTAAGTTTGGATGCCTTAGTAAATCAAAAAAACAAATGGAACCAATCAAATAATGGAAGAATTATAGTAGGTGCCAATGGAAATGATGCACGTAACAACATGCATGTTCAAATGAATTTGAATAACGATACTTTGGAAACATTAGCCATGGATAGAAGTCGCACCGATTATAAAACAGAAAACGTGTATTGCGACTTTTGGTTTGAGCCTCAGTCTAGTTCGTCGTTCAAAGTCAGTTTAATTGATTCGTTCAATAATGAATTAATTTCATCGGGTTTTTACATAATTCAGTCGGATGGTGCACAAGTTCTCAATTTGGGTACATCAACTGGCGATAGTTTACGGGTGGTATTTTCTACACAGAAAAAGTACATAAATAACGGAAAATCGAATGTATGGTTAATGGCAGAAGCCAATTCGAACAAAAGATTCATAAAAATAACATTTGCGGGTACAGGAACGGTGCATGGCTGGAATTCAGGTAGAACGTATCAATGGACATCCGGAACGTTTAGAAGTTATATACAAAATTTAAAACCTTCCAATTGGGTAGAAGGCGATGCTGAATATTGCATGGGCGAAAATGGAGGTACAAGTAAATCCATAATTAGTGTGGGAGCTTATAATAACCGAACTTCTTGGACGAATTTTCAAGGAATTTATCGAGTAGATTCTGCGGTGAAAGAAGGAGATTATGCTCGATTTACAAGCCGTGGTCCTACACCCGATGGGCGAATTAAGCCAGATATTAGCGCACCAGGACAATACATTGCCTCATCCTATCATAAGGACGTTGTACCACAATGGTTGTTCCCTTTTGTATTGTATAGAGGTTCGTTTGGAAATGATAGCGTGTACTATGCCATGTCGAGTGGGACATCGATGGCAGCACCTCATGTTGCAGGAATTGTGTCGTTAATGCTTCAGGCTGCTAGGGGGAATTTGGATTATAAGGAAGCGTTGCAAATTATCAAAGAAACTGCAAATCGCGATGAATTTACAGGAGGAACTGAAAATACTATTTGGGGTTCAGGCAAAATCAATGCTTATGAATGTGTTAAAAGAGCATTAGAGTTCGGCTCAAGTTATCAAGTTGGTGATTTTGAAAAGCCCATTTGTTATTTGACTTCCCGTGATGTTAAAATCATCGGACATGCAAATAGTTCTTCAAGTGTGTCATCTTTTGATGGTTGGAATTGCCAACTGTTTGATATTGCGGGTCGAAATGTAGAAACGGGCTCTATTCAATCTGGTAAAATGCAATTCAAAAAGGAAATTCCTCAAGGAATTTATATTTTAGAATTATACAACGAGGAACTACGCTTTGGAATTAAGTTGGTCAATGTGGATTAAAAGTAAACTGCACTTCAGTTTACTTTTGCCCCCTATTTTCAGCCTTCCAATTCAAATACGATTGAACATGCCTATCCTTTTTTGATTCAAAGATATCGGCGATAGTAATCAATATACCTGTTTCTTCAACACTACCAAAATGGTCGTTGACAGACGTGCCAAAAGTTTTCATGGTGGGGCTTAAACTCATGTAATTATTGAATAATGGAGGTACATTTTCACCCAAGTTGCGCACTTTTTGCGAAAGTAAATTGTACGCAGCTTTGTATTCCAAATCTTTGATTTCTTGAATAAATTTTGAAATATCATTTTCAATGCTAATTCGGTGAACAGGACGAGTGAGCTGATCGGGATCGGGGAAAAAGTGTTCCATAAATCCTAAAATTAAATCACGAGCTTCTTTATTGAAATTGGTGTACATTGTGATTTTTCCAAAGAAATATTTAAATTCTGGATGATCTACAATTAATGCACCCAAACCATCCCACAAGTTGTCTAAAGAAAAAATACCTTTTCTACTGTTTTGGGATGGTTGATATTCGGGTTGAACAAAACTTCTTCCTAATTCTATTGTATAGGGAAAATAATCGGTCTTTAATTTTTCGGAATACTGTAAAATTTCTGAAGTAGATAAAATGTAATTCCCATTTTTGTCTTTGTTATCTCGGCAAAAAACCAATCGATAACCGCCTACAATGGCCTCATCATTTGGATTCCATACAATAAGTTGTTGATATGAAAATGGACCAGTATCGAACTCATCCAGATCCATTTCTTTTCCTGTTCCACCGCCTGCTAAACGAAATGAAATTTCTCTCAATCGACCAACTTCCTTTAAAAGATTGGGTTTGAGATTGCCATTGAAAATGTAAATTTCATTATTTGCATTGTTGGTGGGTCGTATGAAAATATCGGAAGTTAGTTCAGATTTTAGTATTTCTTTATCAATGGGTTGGATGATGTTGTTCATAATTAATTAGTTCAAGTGTAAAAATAAAATTAAGTTGATGTAAATATTCTGCGAACAATTTAAGAAAAAACCACAACAATCAAAAATGCTTACGATTGGTAAGTGGATTTTGGATTTTCGGCTAAACGATAAATCGTTTTACGAAGATTTTCTGCTGAACTGAGATGGGTATTGCCTTTGAAAGCTTCACTGTTGATAATTTGACCAAAGGTGATTTCGATGGTCTTTCCTCTTTGCTGAAACATTTCATCGGGTAGGGTAAACATTTCAAAATTTAATTTGATTCCAAATATTTTTCGGAATTGAGAAATTCGGTAAAAACGTTTGGAATTTTGACCACCAATGAATGTTGGTACGATAGGTAATTGATGTTCTAAACTTTTTTTAATAACACTTTTTTGAAAAGGTAAATCTTGTATTTTACCATCAATTTTTCGTGAAACAAAGCCAGAGGGGAAAATGAGTATGGCCTTTCCAGAATTATAAGCGTCTGCAATTAGCGATAAACTTTTTCGATCAGAACTTCCCACTCGGTTTACCGGTAAAAAGTGTTTTTTCAAGGGTGTAATATGCAGTAAAATGTCGTTTGCAAGAAATAGAAAATCTTCTCTTATTTTGGAAACTTCCAACATTAGTGCCATTCCGTCCATTCCCCCCAAAGGATGATTGGCCGCGATAATACAGCCACCTGTTTTGGGAATATTTTCAGCACCGATAGATAAGGTTTTAACCCCTAATTCATGAAATACGGTTCTAACAAATTCGGATCCTTCAGTGCCTTGTCCTTTTATCAAAATCTCATTAATGTAATCTTGATGGATGAATCGTTTAAACCACTGAATGATAAAACGTGGAATTCGCTTGAGAAGTTTTGGATTTTTACTGGCGATTATGCCTTCTAGATCTATTTGAATCAATTCCTGGTTGGACATTTTTACTAGTAGATTTAAATAATCAAATTACAAAATGGGAATCCCATAAATTAAGCGCCCCTACGATGGAAGTAGGGGCACTAATACAAATATATTAATTCAATATAGCTGCCTTGGTTGCGTCTAAAATGTTAAAGGCCTCTTGAGATGAATGTGACTCGGCATAAACACGCAAGACAGGTTCTGTACCCGATGGACGAATCATAACCCAAGAACCATCGGTTAATCGGAATTTGAATCCGTCAACATCTTCAATAGTTTCTATTTGATATGTTCCAAAATTTTTGTAAGTTCCTGATTTGCAATTATTAATGATTTGGTGTTTCAATTCATTGTTAATGTGAAGGTCGTAACGCTCCACTGCAAAAGTACCTACCTGTTGATACATATCTTGAATTAGTTGAGAAATCGTTTTACCCGATTTTGCAACGTATTCCATCAAAACCAATCCCATCCAAACACCATCTCTTTCGGGAATATGACCTTTAATTGCTATTCCACCACTTTCTTCTGCACCAATTAAAACATCATCGGTAACCATATATTCACAGATGTATTTGAAACCAATTTTTGTAGTGATGGATTTTAATCCTTTGATTTCGCACAGGCGTTCAACTTTATCACTTACAGAGAAACTCTTTACCACTTTACCTGAATATCCCTTGAACGTAGTTAAATACTCAATTAACAAAAGAATGAGGTGATGAGAATCTACAAATTGTCCTTTTTCATCAAAAAAACCAATTCGATCTGCATCACCGTCTGTAGCCAATCCCATAGTGAATTGATCATTTTTAGCAATCATTTCCGAAATTTCTGGTAAATTCTTTAGTATCGGCTCGGGTGCTCTTCCTTCAAATCCAGGATTATGAATTCCATGAATAATAGTAGTTTGAGGTAATAGTTTTCTTACAACGCGTTGCCCAGCACCGTACATTGCATCGTACGCCAATTGAGGTGATATTCCCTCTAATGCAGACATATCAAAATTTTTCTTACAATGCGTCAAATAGCGATCTTCAAAATCATCAAATGTGATCAATCCTTTCTCAACAAACACATCAAATCCCATTTCCAATGTCAATTCCAATTCTGGAATCATACCTTCCACCTCAGAAACAGTATCCGGTGTTGCTGGTCCGCCATAATGCGCTTTAAGTTTATAGCCATTATACGATGGAGGATTGTGTGAAGCAGTAATGATAATTCCTAACCCGGCATTGAGCTGATTGGCAGCTAATGAAATCATAGGCGTAGATACAAAATCTTTTGCCATTACAACCTGAATGCCCTGACCTGCAAGTACAGTTGCAGTTTCTTTGGCAAACATTTCACCGCCAAAGCGACAATCATGACCTAAAACGACTAATTTGGGTAAGTTTTGAAGATTCAACCATTGAGCAGTTGCAAAAGCAACTCTTCTAACATTGGCTGTAGTGAAGTTATCGGCGATTAGTTCTCTCCAACCGTCAGTTCCGAATTTAATTTGATACATATTATTTTTTTTCTTTTCGGGGGATGTTAATATTTGGTTTAACTTAAACGTTTTTTAAAAATTTATTCGAATGCATTGATCCCAGTAATTTCCATTCCCAAAATCAATAAATGAATGTCATGAGTTCCTTCGTATGTAACTACAGATTCTAAGTTCATCATGTGTCGCATGATCGGGTATTCACCTGTAATGCCCATTCCACCAAGCATTTGACGGGCATCTCTCGCAATATTCAATGCAATTTCTACATTGTTGCGTTTTGCCATAGAGATTTGTGCTGGAGTTGCTTTACCAGAATCCATCAATTGCCCTAAGCGCCAAACCAATAATTGAGCTTTAGTGATTTCTGTCAGCATTTCTGCTAATTTCTTTTGTTGTAATTGGAATCCGCCAATGGGACGATTGAATTGTTGTCTCTCCAATGAGTAACGCTTGGCTGTATCATAACAATCCATTGCAGCACCCAAAGCACCCCAAGCAATTCCATAACGTGCAGAGTTCAGACAGGTTAATGGACCTTTCAAACCCACTACGCCGGGTAAAATGTTCGATTTTGGAACGCGAACATGATCAAAAACCAATTCACCCGTAGCACTCGCTCTTAAACTCCATTTGTTATGGGTTGTAGGAGTGCTAAAACCTGGCATACCTCGTTCAACGATTACACCCTGAACTTTTCCGTCTGGGTTTTTTGCCCAAACTACCGCTACATCTGCGAAAGGTGCATTGCTGATCCACATTTTCGCACCATTCAAAATAATATGATCACCCTCTTCTGTGAAATGAGTAGTCATACCAGCAGGATTACTACCGTGATCGGGTTCGGTTAATCCAAAACAACCAAGCATTTCGCCCGTTGCCAATTTGGGTAAATACTTTCTTTTTTGCTCTTCACTTCCGAACTTGTATATTGGATACATTACCAAGGAGCCTTGAACAGAAGCTGTGGAACGCACTCCACTGTCGCAGCGTTCTAATTCTTGCATGATAATGCCATAGGTGGTATAATCCATTCCTCCACAGCCATATTCCGTGGGCAATTGTGGGCCAAAAGCACCAATCCCACCAAGTTCTTTAACAATATGTTGTGGAAACTCGCTCAATTGAGCAAAATGTTCCACAATGGGTGAAAGATCTCGCTTAACATATTCTCTAACAGAATTGCGGATTAAAAGTTGTTCTTCTGTTAATAAATCGTCGATCCCATAAAAATCCGGTTGAATGTATCGATCTTTGCCTCGATTACTTTCAAATAATTCATGTAATTCAGTTGATGACATAGTTGCTAATGTACACAAAAGTAATATTCTCTGTTTCTTTGTGGGATATTTTTTAATAAACAGTATGTTAATCATTGTAAAAGTGAACCAATTAAGGGTGAAAATACCCGTAGGGTTTTATCCGGAAGAACGAAAAATAAAAACCGAAATTTGGATTGATCTTTTTATTGAATATAATCGTGAAAAGATCCAAGATGATCTAAATAATGTTATTGATTATCAATTAATTGATGATATTTTATTGAATCAAACCGAAAAGGAAGTTCATTTGCTCGAAACCGTGGCTGAAAATATCATTCTAGAAATTCAAAATAAATTTGAACTATTTGATATTCAAAAAATTACAGTACAATTAACCAAACCTCAAATCCTACAATCGTATAGCAATAATTTGAATCATCAGATTTTCGTCGAAAAGTTTTTAAATTGAAAAAATATTGAAATTCGAGAATTAGATTTGCTATGATGAAATTTTATAGGATGTGCATAAGTTTTCTACTGATTTTTCAGTCGTTAAATGCACAAAATCAAGCAGTAACCGGTTGGGTATTCGATAAACTGACATTGGAAGTCATTCCTTCTGCGGTTATTATCGACGACGGTTCAAAGCTTTACACAGAATCCAACTCCAAAGGATATTACCAACTTTTAACATCCAACGGTGAGCAAAAATTAATTATTGCCGCCGCTGGATATAAAGCGGCTCGTATTCAGGTAGAAGTAAGAGGATTAACAAACAAAAATGTATTTTTAGTTCCTGTAGATTTTGACCAAGACGATTCGACTGCTGAATTTACATCTCTGTATTCTTCAAAAACCAGCTATTTTAAACCTTTGAAGCGGCAAATGGTACAATACCAAACCATGTTCTCCATTGCTGATCCAGTAAAGTTGCTGCAAAATTTACCGGGAGTTTCTGGTGGATTCGAAGGACTTTCCTCTTTATTTATTCGTGGAAGTAATGCCGATCAAAATCTTTTGTTGATGAATGGACTCCCATTATACGGGAACGGACACATATGGGGATTGCTATCCAATTACAATCCAGAAATCATTAAATCGGCTGAGTTTTATCGAGGCGTTGCTCCAGCTCGCTACGGTAACAGAGCTGGAGGTGGAGTTTTGGATATAATTACCAGTGGTGGTAATGCAGAACAATGGAAAGGAATAATACACGCTGATTTTGCAACGGCCAACATTGCCGTTGATGGACCTCTCGATAAAGCCGGTCGTTGGACCACTTCTCTTGGAATTAGAAGAAGTTATTGGGATCTTCTGTTTTCCACTCTCTTTCAAGGATTCAATGATATCGTAATTGGCAATGTGCATGATATCAATTTTAAATTGGATTTTAAACAAGATGCTAAAACCCATTGGGATTTTTGGATTTATAATGGAAGGGATAAATACGGATTCAAACTAGCCGATGATTTTGTGGATTCGCTAGGACAAAATCGTGAAATTGCTTTTGAATTTGGTTGGAAATGGCAAAATACACTGTCTGGGTTCAATTATTCTCACGAAATAAACAAAAGGCATTTTATGAACTTTGGTGCTGGACTTTCACGTTATTCCTACAACAATTATTTGGAATTAACTTCGAAATTGACCACAAGTACCAACACTCAAACCAATACCGGTAATTACTCCCAAATAAGCAGTATCACCGACTATAATTTGAGTGCAAATTTTGATTATTTGTTGGGAAGAAAAACCCATCTAAAATATGGTAGCCATTGGGTTACTCACGATATGCGTCCATCGTTAATAAAGAACTACGAGAAGGTGGGTGGTAACATTCAAACCGATACAACTTATGGTACTGAAAATAACTCGCTTGTTCATGAATTTTCCAATTACGCAGAGCTTGAGTTTCACCCAGATATGAATCTGAGTCTGAATATTGGTGGTCGTCTGTGGACGTTTCTTTCTGGCGAAAAATCCTACGTTCGATTTGAACCAAGAATCACGTTGAATCAAATGCTTGTTGGTAAAAAACGCATTCAAGTTGGTTTTTCAATGTCCAATCAGGGAATTCACCAACTTTCCAGTGTAACCGGTATTCTGCCTTCAGATATTTGGTTCCCAACCACCGGAGTTTTAAGTCCCCAACAAACAACCCAAATTTCAGCAGCATATATTCAGCCACTAAAAAAGGGTTTTGAATTAACAATAGAGGGATATTATAAATACTTCTCCGGAATAACAGAAGTGGAAGAGTCGCGAGATGAGCGCTTATCCAAAAATTATTGGGAGAACATGGTACTTCAAGGCACTGGTAATTCTCAGGGAATTGAACTTTTAATTTCTAAACGATCGGGAGCATTAAATTTAATCGGGTCTTATACCTTAAGTTCAACAAACCGAAAATTTGATCTTATCAATAGGGGGGAGTCGTATTATTTCCGATGGGATAGAACCCATAAAGCAGCATTGCAATTGACGTACCAACCATCAGAATCATTGGTTTTGAATTTTACAGGTGTGATCATGAGCGGTAATCCAGTAACTGTGCCCACAGGCCAATATTACACCGTTGACGGTAAGCTGGTATTTGATTACAGTGAGAAAAACAACTACAGATTACCATTATACAGAAGGTTGGATATTGGGTTTACAAAAGAAATTCACCCAGAAATGGCATATGACTATCGTCGCTTTTGGGGGATAAACATCTACAATACCCTCGGTTTTACAAATCCATTAGTAGCACGTTACACGTCGGCTTTCGCACCTACTGTAGGTTCTGGTCTCAAAGGCGTTTACTATTTTCAATTCGTGCCATCTGCATTTTATCGAATTGAATTTTAATCGAAAAAGAAAGTGTACAACAAAGGATGAATATAAAACAACGTAAAAAGAAATGAAATCGAATACAATTAAATACATGAAGAGAACCTTATTTCAGTTTAAATGGATTTTTTTAACTGTCTTGGTTATAGTTGTTGCCTCATGTGAAATGGACCTTCCAGCAAATGAAGTGAAGTACAAGGATAGAATTGTGCTTAATTTATTGGCAAATAATGACCAGTTTTTATCAGTTCATGTGGCTAAAACACTTCCGATTTATGACTCAGCTGCAGAAACGGTGATTGAAAATGCAAAAGTAACAGTAACGGAGGAGGGTGGAACCCCCGTACAACTGACATTCTCTTTTTTAAATGGTGGGAAATACGTTTCCAATTTTAAGCCAAAACCAGGAGTGGGATACAACATTCAAGTAGAAGCACCCAATTTGCCTACTTGCTATTCACGCTTTATAATGCCATCTGCATTTACGGGTAGTAAAGCAACTTGGGCCGATAATACAGGTTTAGATGCGTCTGGTTTTCCAATCGGTACCATTTCATTTGAAATACAAGACGACCCTTCTCAACGTAATTTTTATGAAATTGCTTTGTTCAGATTTGAAGATATCGCTGCAGAATTTTTAGAAATGCCCATCCTGCCTTTAGATGCGGAACTTTCACAAAATCCAAAGTTTAATAAAGCGGGTGCACTATTAGTTGATGATGCCTCATTCAATGGAGAAAGAAAAGCATTTAAATTTTCGACTCCCTTTGGTTCAGCTGGAACACAATACAAATATCTGGTTGTTATTAAAAGCTTGAGTCAAGATTATTATAAATACTTTGAATCTTTGGAAGATTATCAAGTTCAAGGTGGCGCATTTTCTGACCCAATACCCGTGTTTAACAATATAATAAATGGTGTAGGTATTGCAGCCGGTGCCTCTGTGCAAAGAGATACAATCAAATAACTTTGTTGTTTTAGCCATATTTTAATCCCCCAAACCAAATAAAAATGCCATTCAAGAAAAACAATTCTTGAATGGATAATATCAACAAATCCAATTTTGGATTCGTTTCAAAATATTAAAACTGTGAGTAAAATAAATAATCAAAAACCCGTAATCAATATAATAAACGCACATCAACACAATCTAAAAGGAATTGATGTTGATTTTCCTCAAAATTCATTTACCGTTGTAACAGGAGTTTCGGGAAGTGGAAAATCCAGTTTGGTTTTTGATACTCTGTTCGCCGAAGGACAACGGCGCTATGTTGAAAGTTTGAGTTCGTATGCCCGGCAGTTTATGGGAAGGATGAAAAAACCGGCGGTTGATAGAATTGATGGTTTATGTCCTGCTATTGCCATTGAACAAAAAGTAAATACGCATAATCCAAGAAGTACAGTTGCAACTTCTACTGAAATTTATGATTATCTTAAACTCTTATTTTCTAGAGTGGGAAAAACAATATCACCCATCTCTGGAAAAGAGGTAAAACGAGATACACCAGAAGATGTATTTAAAGAAATTATACATCATCCCCATCTAGAAATGGTGTTAATTCTATCGCCAATGGAATGGGTTAAAAATATTCCTATTACTTTAGAATCACTTATCCAAAAGGGTTTTAGTAGGATCTGGCATGTGCCTTCTCAATCTCTAATTAAATTAGAAGATCTATTGGAAATAAACCAATCTGTGGCATTTCAAGATGAAAGCTATATAGTTATTGATCGACTCAATTTAATTAATAGAGAAGAAGATTTAGAATCGCGTTTATATGATGCCATAGAAACTGCATTTTGGGAAGGTTCCGGCAATTGCTCTTTTTTGGATTACAAGTCCAAGTCACTCTACCATTTTAATAACCGATTTGAACGGGATGGAATGCAATTCGAAATTCCAACAAAGGACTTTTTGAGTTTCAATAATCCTTATGGTGCATGTCCTAAATGTGAAGGTTTTGGATCGGTTTTGGGAATCGATCAAGATTTGGTCATACCGGATCCGCAAATGAGTGTTTATGAGGGATGTGTTGCACCTTGGAGAGGTGAAGTAATGAACGAATGGAAAGAGCAGTTTATTAAACGTTCAACATCAGTGGAATTTCCAATACACCGACCTTATTTTGATTTGTCAAATGCAGAAAAAAGCATTCTTTGGGATGGAAAAGGTTCAATATTAGGTATTTACGATTTTTTTAAACACCTGGAGGAGAATTTTTATAAAATTCAGTATCGCGTACTCGCAGCGCGTTATCGGGGTAAAACCACCTGCCCAGATTGTTTAGGTACACGTCTGAGAAAGGAAGCATCTTTTGTCAAACTGAGAAATACAAGTGCAGAAAATGTTTTAACCGAGTTTACTAGTATTCAAGATATTCTATTGTACTCAGTGGATGAAGCTTATTTTTTCTTTCAAAATCTTGTGCTTTCAGAAACCGATACAGCTATTTCCGAGCGAATACTTCAAGAAATAACGACTCGATTGTCTTTTCTAAAAAATGTTGGTTTGGGTTATTTAACTTTAAATCGCTTGAGCAATACCCTTAGTGGCGGTGAGAGTCAACGAATAAATTTAGCAACGCATTTAGGTTCCAATCTAACAGGTTCCATGTACATATTAGATGAACCTAGTATAGGATTGCATTCACGAGATACAGAACGATTAATTGGTGTGTTGAAAAATCTTCAAACAGAAGGTAATACCGTAATTGTGGTAGAACACGATGAAGATGTAATGAAGCAAGCGGATTATGTTATTGATATAGGTCCTTTCGCCGGTAGTTTAGGAGGAGAACTTATTTTTAAGGGACAAATGGATGGGTTATTAAAATCCGAAAACAGCATTACGGGTGCATATTTGTCTGGAAAACGCAAAATCGAAATTCCCTTAAAAAGAAAACCCGTTCATTTTTTAGAGTTATCCGGAGTGAGTGCGAATAACTTAAAAAATATCAATGCAAAAATTCCATTAAATAGTTTTACTTCGATAACAGGTGTATCTGGTTCGGGAAAAACCACTTTAATTAAACAAGTTTTTTACCCTGCACTGTCTAGAGAATTAAAACAATTTACAACAGCAAAGCCCGGACAGTTCAAGCAGCTAACCGGTGATTTGCATTTGGTTAAAGCCGTGGAATTTGTTGATCAAAATCCAATAGGTAAATCATCAAGGAGCAATCCAGTTACTTATGTAAAAGCTTACGACGAAATTAGAGAATTGTATTCCAATACCCCAGTCTCCAAAAGAAATGGATTCAAACCATCCCATTTTTCTTTTAATGTTGATGGGGGAAGATGTGATAACTGTCAAGGAGAAGGGGAGACAGTAATTGAAATGCAATTTATGGCAGATATTAAACTTCCCTGTGAAGTGTGTAACGGAAAACGATTTAAAAAAGAAGTACTAGAATCTGAATACCAATCAAAAAATATTTTTGACGTGTTGGAGATGACGGTAGATCAAGCAGTTGATTTCTTTAAAAATGAAAAGAATATTGTTGAAAAACTGTTGCCGTTGCAAAAAGTAGGTTTGGGATACGTAAAGTTAGGGCAAGGCAGTAATTCTCTCAGTGGCGGTGAAGCACAAAGAGTGAAACTCGCATTTTATTTGAGTAAGGCATCTCCATTTAAAGATGGTGGAGCTGTATTCATATTTGATGAACCTACCACCGGTTTGCATTTCTATGACATTGAAAAATTAATCGATTCATTCAATGCTCTAATTGATAAAGGCAACACAGTGGTTTGTATTGAACACAATCTGGATATGATAAAATGTTCTGATTGGGTCCTTGATTTAGGTCCTGAACCGGGGGATAAGGGTGGTAAATTAGTTTATCAAGGTGAACTTTTGGGTTTGTTAAACGAACCTAAAAGTATCACAGCACCTTATTTAAAACAAAAACTGGAAAACGAGGCATAACTCATTTTCCAGTTTTACATGTTGATGATTTTATTGTTGGTTAGAACTCGAAATGTAAATTGTTATCGAATTGTTTTTTAATTATTTACACCTTTCAATAATGTTTGAATGTAGATTTAACACACACGCAATATATCATAGGAAACAAGATGAATATGCTTAATTCGAAATTTTAATCAATCGGTCCGATTTGATAGGTCTGCCGCCTTTATCTAATAATTCAATCAAATAAATTCCATCAGCTAAGTTAAGTTGTGAACCATGACTTGAATTAGACACATTCCTTATTTTACCATTTGTGTCTAGTTCTGTTTTTTGAACAATAACTTTACCATCCATGGATAAAATTTGAACAAATCCGACTTCATTCTCAGACGGATATTGAATCCATATCTGATCTAAATGACTAATAGGGTTTGGAGAAATGCGAATATTATGATTATTTAATGCTATTGTATTTAAATTGTATGCATTGAATAACAATTCGCTGGAGTCTTTACATGGGCCATTACTTACCCATAAATGAACATTCAATTCCTTGTTTGCCATAGCGGATAAATCATAAACAAAGGAATCTTGTTGAATAGAATAAACTAATTGCGCCTTGTCTCGGATTTCAAATAAAACCAAATCTTGTTGGTTCCTAACTTTTCGTTTGAAGGTGTAATTAAAGTTATTCAACCATTTAACGTCGATATCTGTGGAAATTGAATCTTGGAAGATCAAACTGAAATATTGCATTTTTGATTTGCATCCTTTCAATAAAGTGCTCTCGAAATGATATACAAATGAATCCTTGTTATTTTTTAAATTAAGTTGGGTTGGAAAACGAACCATAGTTGTATCATACCAATTGGATGTTACAATTAATTTACGATTTGAACTGTTATTGTTCAAATTGAGCTCAACATTTACATCTTTTTCGCCACCGCAAATGATTTGATTATTTGGAGGATTAAATGTTAATTTAGGTTGTTCTACCGAATCAACCACTAATCGAATTTGTTTCTCATAAAAACCGCAAGAAGCTTGAGTGGAATCAATCGCAGCGAATGTGTAAATGGTAGAACGAATAGGTGAAAGTTCAAAAATACTATCCTTGTATATTTTTCCATTGTATTTAATCGACCATTTTGAATGTTTCGGAAGACCGCTAATTGTTAATTTGGATGTATCGCCGTAGCACAATGTATCTTTCGTTGAATTGATTGTTAGAACTATATCGTTACAACCCAATCCACCTGAAGTTATTTTACTAATCTTTGAAATACCACAAAATTTAGATGTTCTTGCTTGTATCCAAAAAATTATTTTTTGGGATGCACTTGTAAGGTCAATCGTAGTAGAATCACTTAATTTACCTTCCAAAGGTGTATTCCAAGTGTTTCCATTGTCTATACTGTATCGGTATTCAGTGGCATAAGAGATTTTAGTCCATCTGAAAGTGATTTTGTCTATGTATTTCGTCTTAACTGTGATATTGGGTCCGTCTACAGTGTCAAGTCCAAAGAATGATTTTGAAATAGGACCTTGAACACATCCGCCTTTGCTTTTCGACCAAACTTGTGTAGTTTTATTTTGTTTTCCGATATTAACAACAAAAAGTGAATCTGGAACAAAAGGACCAATTTTTGAATCCAGTGAATAGGAATCCGAGAATCCGTTTTTATCTTGAGTGAATAACAAAAGAGGTTCTCCAGCGCAAATGGTATCCCCCGAAAACCCATACAATACTTTAAAATCCGGTTTTGGAATGGTTAAAATCGTAATGTCGGAGGATCTTCTTTCACAACCATTTGTGCGAATCGCAGTTACATAATAAATACCTGCTGTATCTGTGGAAATTTCAGTGCCGGTTTTACCTGTAGACCAAATGTAGCCATGATTGGGAGTTGATGAAACGCTTAATTTTACGGTATCTCCTTTACATAATGCTACGCTATTTCCAACGTTCAATGTGGGTAGGGTAGCACCTGTCAAAACCGTGAAGTTAATGGTGTCGGGTTTTGACTTTCCTTTAGAATTTGTAACTTCTAGTATGGCCGATTTTGCACCTGTGCTGCTGTAAACAACGCTGGGGTTTTTTGCAGTTGAAACCGATGGTGTAGCACCGCCTAGAAAGCGCCAGGAATAAGTGCTACTAGAGCTCACAGAATCCGCATTAAAACTAATTCCAACGCCTGAACAAGGTTGACTTTGTAGTACAGCCTTTGCTTTGGGAAGCAAAGATGAAGGTGAAACCGTAAAGGTTTTATTGTATATGTAATCCCCCGCAACACCACCGTTTCCATTACTAACATTGAGTGCCAAATAAAATTTGATATTGCCAACATTACTCGATGGGGCTTTCCATTCAAAAATCCAAGCAACCGAATCACCAGAAACTGCTGATGTTCCCGTACTCGTTTGTTCTGCGTAAAATCTTGTAGCAGAACTGACTGTGCTTGAAAAAGTTTGTACTCGATTGTTTACATTGGAAAATGTTCCTGCGGCTTCATTTTTAGAATTCAATGCTGTGATTTGAAATCCATACTTAGTAATGTTAGTTTCGCGATAGGTAATGGTAACTCGGTACGTTGAATCAGGAATGTACCCACCACCTGTAAATGGAATGATTAGTTTGATTTTATCGTGCTTGGTTCCGCTTGTTTGCACAGAGTAGGTGTTATGACAAGATGTGCATGTGGTTTCTGATGGCGCCCCAGTTCTCGGTGTTGATGCCCCACCAGAACTACTGTGAATTTGATAAATCGAAATACCTAATATTCCGACAAGTAGAATTGCAGATTTTATCGTTTTTGATTTCATAATCATCTTTTTTGCAAGTATTTCAGTTAAAAACAATTTTTTATTATCACTCAATTGAAAAATGAATCTGAATTTATTTTTGATCTTGAATTACAATTTTAACTCTGTCGCTTTTCCAATATCCAAATGCAACAAACTGAAAGAGTACAGTAAAACTACCTATTTATAGTTAAATTCCATTTGAACATCATGAGTAACACAAATCTCTACCTTTTGTATTAAATAGACATCAATTTTACCTCAAAATGACATTAAAATGGTTTCATTTATGAACTAACCCTCATTTTTGTCCATCAATTATGCACAATCGTCTAACTAATTTTGTTGTAGGGATGAAGAAATGTATTTTTGTTTTTTTATGAAAAAGTTAATTTTCTTTTTATTTTCATCCCTGTTAATGGGTTGGGTAAGTGCACAAGCTACCCTAGTTGAAAAGGTTGAATCGGTGCCAGGAAAGTTAAACGTACCTTATGAAATGTATGTTTTACCTAATGGACTAACATTAATTGTATCAGAAGACCATTCTGATCCGGTGGCTCATATTAATGTTACTTACCATGTGGGTTCCGCTCGAGAAACTCCGGGTAAATCAGGTTTTGCTCACTTCTTTGAACACATGTTATTTCAAGGGTCTAAACATGTAGCAGACGAGGAGCATTTTAAAATAATAAAAGAATTTGGTGGTGAAGTAAATGGTAATACTACTCGAGATAGAACGGTGTACATCGAAACTTTTCCTTCCAATTTTACAGAAACAGCACTTTGGATGGAAGCCGATCGTATGGGCTTCTTCTTGGAGGGATTCACTCAAAAGAAATTTGAAATTCAACGATCTACCGTAAAAAACGAAAAAGATCAACGATATGGGGTTCCTTATGGTTTTTTAATGGAAGTGAAAGATCAAGAATTATATCCACAAGATCACCCTTACTCTTGGTCAACTATTGGTTTTGTGGATGATTTGAATCGTGCCGATAGCTCCGATTTAAGAAACTTCTTTTTAAGATGGTATGGTCCGAATAACGCATGTATTATCGTTTCAGGAGATGTGAATACTGCTGATGTAGTAAAGTGGACAGAAAAGTACTTTGGAAGCATTCCAAAAGGAAAAGAAGTGAAAAAGAAGCGTTTAAAACCAGTGGTATTAGAAAAGGATAAAATCAAGTCGTATCCTGACTATAATGCGTACTTACCCCTCATGTATATTACTTATCCATCTGTGCCTGCTTATCATGAAGATGATGCTGCATTGGATTTATTGTCTTATTTGTTGGGAAGTACAAAATCCTCTGTATTATACAAACGCTTTGTAGATGCTGAATCTGCGTTACAAGTTCAAGCCTCGAACAATCCGTTGAGTGCTGCTAATCATGAGCTGGCGGGAGAATTCAGTTTTACGTTGGTAGGATATCCTTGGAGTAACATGTTTAAATTGAAAGACGAATTGAAAAATATTTTGGATTCATTCGAATATGTTAACTTTTCCGATGATGATTTGAATCGCGCTAAAGAAAATATCCTTAATTCAATGGGAAGCGGTTTGGAAAGTGTTGATACCAAAGCAGATTATTTGAGTCAATACTGGTACTTAGACCTTAAAAATACCGAAGGAAAGTTGATGTCGCTTGAAGACGAAATGGAGCGTTACAAGAAAATCACACGAGATGATATATTAAGAGTGTATCGTAAATATATTAAGGGTAAATATTCCTCAACTATTGAAATCCAACCTGCTAAAAAAGAAGAAAATGATACAAATGCTAAATATGTAAGTTTCAATCCAAACGCTGACTTCAAAAGTGATGCTATGGAAATTGAATATGCAAATTTAAAAGAAAGAAAAGTAGTTGATAATTTCGATCGTTCGGTTAGACCCACTCCATCAAAGATAAAACCAGTTTCAGTTCCCCAGATATACAAAGAGAAATTATCAAACGGAATTGAAATTTGGGGTACCGAATTCAATGAAACCTCTAAAGTGTTGGTTCAATTATCGTTTGAAGGTGGAAAATTGAACGAAAATGGTTCAGCATTCCCTTGGGGTACAGCAGAAATGATGGCTTCAATTATGGATGCTGGAACTAAAAATAAAACCCCAGAACAATTAGAAAATGCATTAGAACGTTTGGGCGCTAGTATATCTTTTTCTGCTGGTACCACAGGAGTTAGTGTTTCTTTAGTTTGTGATAAAGCAAAATTGGATGAATCTATTGCAATAATGAAAGAAATGTTGCTAGAGCCTCGTTGGGATAAAAAAGAATACGACAAATTAATGAAACGTGTAGTAGAGGGTGCTCGTAGCTCGCTATCCAGTCGTTCTACAGGTTTGATGAACGCATCCAACCGGTTGAGATATGATGTGAATTCAATTGGTCATTTTACTTCTGCTGATGATTATTCAAAAGTGAGTTTAAATGATTGCAAAAAGTACTATGAAACCTTCATTTCTTCCAATGTTGCCAAATGTGTGGTTGTTGGCCCTATGAATAAGGAGACTGCTGTTCAAAAACTACAATTTGTTTCGAAAATTCCAAACAAGAATGTTGTAGTAAATAAGCCCGTTGTTGCACCAGAAGTGCAAACATCCCAAATTTTCGGGGTGCAATATGCTGATGCTGAACAAAGCGATATTATTATCGGCTTCAGAACATTGCCATACGATTACAATGGTGATTTCTTTAAAAATACCATCATGAATTTTGCGCTAGCTGGTAACTTCAATTCTCGTTTAAATTTGAAAATTCGCGAAGATAAAGCATGGACCTATGGTATAAATGGTGGATTCAGCGCTTCATATAAGGATTTGCCTGGGTATTATATTGTTTCAGCAAGCATAAAGGCAAATGCAACTGACAGTGCCATCAGTGAAGTTATATGGACATTAGAAAACTTTAGAGACAAAGGAATTACAGACGAGGAGTTCAACTTCACCAAATCCGCTTTGATTGCTTCTGAGGCTTTAGATTACGAAAGTTTGGGGCAAAAAGCTGGTTTTATAAACCAACTAGCTGTTAGGAACTTGCCAGAAAACTACACCGAAGAGCAATTGAGAATTCTTCAAAACATCACCAAGGAAGAAATAAATGCCTTGGCTAAAAAATATATGAATACCGACAATATGGTGATCATTGTAGCAGGCGATATGCTGTTATTAAAGAGTAGATTAGAGCAATTGGGATTGGGTAAAGTTCAATTATTAGGTAAAGATGGATCTGGTAAAATTAAATACTATAAAAAAGGTCAATCAAAACACAGAAAAAACTATAAGTAAATAACACAATATCAGTTAATTATAAAAATAGGCGGG
>CAZQFZ010000006.1:33602-44078 GCA_964592635.1 uncultured Rhizobium sp. | reverse complement strand
TTTCACCCCAACGGTTGAAGATACGGATTTCAAATAGATCTTGACCTTGAATTGGTACGCGGTACTCGTCGTTCAATCCATTACCATCACCAGGAGTAAACACGTTGGCCAAGTACACAAACAAGTCAACATTGACAGACTTACAAATTGTGTCTTCACAGCCAGTTGAGTTCTTAGTAATTAAACACACCCAGTAAACATTTGAACTGTCATAAGACCATTTCACTTTTTTGTCGTTCGATTTGAGATTTTCTAGGAAATCTTTAGGCAATCGAGTGGTAATATCATATTGATGACCAAAACCCCATCTCCAAGAAGTACCATTCACGTCTTTTCTGGTGAAATAGAAATCCGGTTTATTTGAAGAATCAATATCGAAATCAGAGTAAACCGAATCCACCAAGAAGGTCTGTGGAGCCATCTCTGTTGGACACCATGGACGAGGATGTTGAGGATCGTAATCAGCATAGTGTGTTACACGATAGGTACCAGGATCAGAGAATGTTGTAGCATAACGCTTGTTTCCAGTGGTTACAGTATCTACAACCCAACGACCTAATTTCGTACTGTAGTGTTCAAACTTCCATTTATACACTTTCAGAATGGTATCCGAGTTATCGATGAAAATATTACTATCGCCAGGACAGATAGATGGTTTCACAATCAATCCGCGAACTGAATCACGAGGCAACACCAATACTTTAAATTTAGCTTGCTTACCTAAAGTATCTGGGTAAGTTGCATCACAAGTACGCTTGATATTCGGTGGAATAATCAAATCGTCGAACTGCTGCAAGTATATTTCGTACAAACCAGGCTTTTGGTACTGATGGAACAAATTACGCTGTATAGTATCGTTCACAATTCTACCATCACCAAAATACCAAGTCCATTGAGCATTACCGGTTGCTGAGTCAGTTAAGTTGCTAAACTCAACGCTATCACCCGCACAAATAGTAACGAAGTTACCTGCTTTGGTGGTGAATTCGAATTTAGGACGAGGTCCTGGAATTTTCACCCAACGTTCAATGGTATCACCACAACCTTGATCTGTAGAAACACCGTAGCGAATCTTAAACCAACCATTGCGTGTGTATTTATGAGCAATTCTTGGAGGCAATCCAGAACTATTAATATTCTTTCTTTCGTAGTAGTTATCAAAACCATCTCCCCAATCGATCCACCACTTATTCATGAAATCACAAGCCATTGGTTTTGGACCACTACAATTTTTAAGTGCCCATGAGCATGGATCATGCAAAATTGACGAATCAAAAAATTCAATAATGGTGTTACAACTTGGAGTTTCCAAATTCAAATCAAACTTCACATCCAAACGCGAGATAAACAAACGTTTAGTCACAGTATCCAAACAACCAGTTGAGTCGCCCGCAATATTTCTAAACGTATATACTCCAGAGTCATTTTGGTAATAAATACTAGAACCACCACCTAATTGAACCCATGGATTGTTGGAAGTACCAGAACCAGTTCCTCCGTAGTCTCCACCACCAAAAATGGTATTAGGATTATTCACATCGTCATCCTCTTTACTCCAATCCCATTTGGTTCTAAACTCCTTATTCATATCACCTTGAATTCGAGCTGCAATACGAGCAGGATCTTTCCAATAATCATATCGAGTCGGATTCTGAGTCGGATCCGTATTCCAATAATAATTCCAATCCCAAGTTCCGAAGTTCAATGGATCTGTAGAGAAATAACGGTAGTCTGGAGCTATTTGTAAAGACTGACCCTCTTTCTGACAAACGATTGAATCAGCAAACTTATCCATGTACATGGCAAAACCAACGATTACAGGCAACGCACTTATTGCGTCACACTTACCATTAGCAGAAGTCATACTCAAACTAATAATATGGAACCCTGACCATCTTGGTACAAAACGATAAGCAGCAATTTTTTTCTTTGTAACTGCATCGTACCAAGAATCCAAAGGAGTAATAGTTGAATCTCTCCAATGCAATACCGTAGTTTGAGATAAATCAGGAACATAGTAAAATTTGATATCCTTACCAAAACCAGTAGTATCGATACAACCATATGCACCCGTGCTAGGTTGACCAATAACTCCCTTGTTGTTCCAAATCATTTTGGCAATCTGAGTATCAGCCAAAGCAAAAGGATCAAAACCACGATCTTCTAATCTTGTTTTAATTCGATCCCAAACAGCCGAAACATCCGCTCCTATAGAGTACTTGCGAACTTCTGCCGTTACCAAAGTATCAGGTCCATCGGTGGTTTTGGAATTACCATCAAACCAATTGTTTGTACACTGCGCTTGGAATGGATTTTCTTCACCACGTGTTTGAACGATGTAGTTATACACGTAATTTGGATTCTTTCCTTTCATTTTTTGATAATGGAAATAATCCTCCTGTATATATTGATTCCAGTTTCTTGCGTAGTCAGGACCAGCATTACCAGTTGACAACATCCAACGCAACGACTTCAAATCACGCGTTCTGGTTTTGTTCGTTGATTTAGGACGAGCAACTACTTCATCCCATTTACAAATCTTGTAATCTCCTAAAGCATTTTTAGTTGGTGTGATCAATTCAAAATCTGTATCAATCATCGGGAAACAAGCAAATTTATCGTAGTAATGTGTATCTTGACACAATGGACGTTTTGCACTATTTCCACCTGGTTTAGCTATACCATTACCAACAATGATACCTACAGTTACACAGTTCGTTTTGTTGTTACAAACGGATGACGGACTGTAAGTCTGAGAATATCTTGAAGGAGGATTACCAGCTAATTGATAACCCGTATTCCAGAATGGCAAAGGCGGATTCAAAGGACGTCCACCAGGACTCAAACCTGCCAATGGCACCCAAGCTTTAGGATCACAGAATGTATCATAATTGATTTGAACATCTGTAAATGTACAGCCCGGTTTCAAATCACTTAATATAAAGGTTACACCATAAGTCGGATTCACAGAACCCAAACACTCTATCGCATCTTTTATTACACCACTACCAACACCACCCGCATTTGCATGTAACATAGCCAACTGCTTAGTTGCCTCACTTCTACATTTCATCGGATGACAAGTATCTTCATGGGTCAATCTTACATTATTACAAGAAGGGATACGTGCATAATACAACTCACGGAAACGGTTATAATTTACGAAATAATCAAATCCCTGTTTACCTTGAGGACGACGAACAAACGAATCCAATTTGTACGGCTTCTCACCTTTCTTAGTTCTTATTTCGTACAATTTACGAGGTAAAGTATCTCGTTTTAAATGAACTGTGTAAAGGAATGTAAACGAGTCGGTTTTACTTCTTAATTGTATGATTTCCGTTTTCTTAACCAAACTATCTCTAGGACCAATTACTCTTCTCCATGCGCCATTCCTACCTATGTATACAGTATCCCCTGCCTCTACTCGAATTTTTACATAATCCTCCATGTAACGCTCACCAACACCTCTTACACCTTTTTCCATTCTGTAAGTCGTAGTTCCTTTAGCAAAAATTCCACTCGACTTAAATGAAGCACTGTCAGCAGTTGTAGGTGGAACTGCAACCATGGTATCAATCAACACATAAAATAAAGTATCTGGAAAAACATTCACTCGCTTACACAAACCATTGCTATCAATGAATATCGCATCTTCCATTGGAGCATTTTTGAAATCCGACAACATAACCAAATCCCAAGATCTGTAGTAGTGATAAGGAGTTGAGTCGTGAGTAAAGGCACAATTAACAGTTACGTTTTTATTTCTAGTAATGTCTGTTGTACACTTAGAACCAAAATTATCTCCAAAATCCCATAATCGAGTTGCGCAAACACGCTCGCGTTTCAATGGATCATCTCCACCTCCTGGCAATGGACCAGCCGCAGGTTTGTAAACCGTTTTTGTACCATTTGAATTTTGCTCCAATCTAATTGGTGGGAACCATTCTTGTACGGGTTTGCCACCTGCAGATTTAAATGTATGCCCCAATGCAGATGTACCGTTTTTATAGAATGTACTATCGTCGTCCGTAAAATCAAGGTCGTTATGATAAAATTTGGACAAATTTCGTGTAAAATACACCGTATCCATCACATCCTTCGGACATTGGAACGTCTGCCAATCCGGCACACGTTGGAATGCAGATTCTATTGCAGACAACGGCCCTAGTATAATAATGGTATCGTAAGTCTCAACGTTTCCACAAACTGGATGCCTGTATGTTAACTTAACCAAAAATGGACCTAAGCCTGTAAATGAGTGAGCAGGTGACCATGTACGGTTATTTGTATTTTGGGGACCAGAGTTCGGGTCACCAAAGTTCCACAACAAACCAGAAGCTCCAGAAGGAACAATGTTCACACTGAATTTGATTTCAGGAGAAGATATACAAGTTGAATCCTTATCCGCTAAAATAATCGCTTTACTTTGGAACACAGATGCAGTCGCAACTACTTTAAAAGAGTCTTTACATCCATCAATGGTACGGATAACCAATTTAGAGGTGTAAATTCCCTGTCCATAGAACCACTTATCTAAATCCGGACCCCATAGTTTATTGATATTCGGACGACCCTCTACTTCCATTCCTGCATTCGTTCCTGTCCAATACCACCAAATAGAATCTACACTACTTTTCGAAATACGAGAAATATTTTTAATCTTCGCTAAAACCGAATCACAACCTTGAGGCTTATTACTTGTAAAAGCCGCGCCAATCTTTTCTCGAACATAAACTGCACCCAACAAATTCTGGGTATCTTGACATCCATTCTCGTCAGTAGTTTCAACGTAAATGTTGAATGAACCACCGCGTGGATCTTTTACAGAAAAACAATATTCATTGGGCATTACGGAAGGTGGGAAATCATACTCCCCAAACTGACCATCCGAAACCACGTATTTAGTATTTACGATTTTAGCTCCATTGCTATTTTTGGTACTGTCGATGAAACAGAATAAATTCTGCTCAAAACACTGAGTGTCTAGGGTTTTGATCGTCAAATTAATCTTTGGCTTTTCCTTTATCGTTAAATTCAACGTCGCTGTACATTTTGAACCATTAATGGTTGTAATGTATGTGATCGTTTTACTTCCAGGCGACTTAAATGGATAAATCGAATTTACCTGACCCGTTGCAAAATAGTTAGTGCCACCATCATTAAAAGTCCAGTCATGGGTTGTCCCCTGAGCATTTCCCTTAAACGTGATAGGCGCCCCTACGCAAAGGTTTCCGTCGTAAGTAATAATGCAAGTTTGGGCTTGAGCCGACTTCGACCCAAACACCAGCGCCAACATCATTAGCAACGCAGACTTTAAAAACAAGGATATTCCTTTCATATTCGTATATTTTTCTCGTAAAATTTCAAATTTATATTTTTCAGGGGAAAAAGCCAAGAAATATGATTGACGATTTCCATTTAAAAAATTCATATACATATTATTCAATTTCATATTCAATTGCTATTTAACTCTATTAAAACACGTTCTACACTTACTTGATAAACCCATTCTCCCTGCCTATCCAAAGTGTGATAATACATGTGTAATAATACCCAATATTTTCCGTCTGGACACTTCAACTCCCCTTTTTTACCATTCCAACGTTCTGAAAGCGATTCCGTAACAAACACCGTCCCCAAATCAGGTCGCTCAGCACTGGTAATCGTCATCTCAAAAGACTCAGGTTCTTTGATTTTTACATAATATTCATCATTGAATCCATCACCATTCGGAGTAAAAATATTGGGAATAATTTCCTTACCCCCAGCAATCCATGGCTTTAATTCTATCTGTTTTTCAACCACCACATCTTTCTCCACATTACCCAAAAATCTAACAGTCACTTTTACTGTAACTGTTTTAACTTCCTTAAGGTAAAGATTATATTGAAAATCCAACACCTCCCCCTCAACCGGAAAACTCCAACCCTGCAAATCGCTTCGAATAAATTTTATATCCTCTTTGGGATTTATCATCTTCGATTTACCTATGATCACCGATTTTACCACCGCATTAATACCAGATAAACCGTCAATTCGAACATTCACTTTTACTTCATTTTGCTCTACATGAATTCGATTCTGAATCAATTCTATATCGTGTTTGAATGAATTAGAAATTGAATTCTCTGCCAAATTTGAAAAATCCGAAACCATAAAATCTCTTGGATTTCCACTATTTTTATACTGATTTTGCGTGCCCAAATTTTCTAAAAACAATGGTTCCGAAACACCATGGGTTTTACGATCGTTAGCAACTGAAAACTGAGTATCAACTTTTGTATCTAAATGACCATCAATTGATTGTCCAATTTTTGAACCTATAACTTCCTGAGAATTAACATCAAGTATATTCTCCTTATAGCTATTTCCATTTCCAGACCCATTTTCAATTACCATTACACTTTCCGTATTTCGGGTGCCGTATTTTTGATTCTTCTTTTCGGGGGATGCATTTTCAATCAAATAATATCCACCTGCAGCTACAATCGCTGTTCCCAACAACCCAAAGATCAATTTCGCATAACCACTCATCTTTGCAACTCCAAAAAAATTAGAACTATTTTTGACTGAAACAATAGTGTTTTGAGAAGAAACAGAACCAGACGGACCTACATGTTGAGCATCCGAAATTAGGTTGTGATCAGCAGTATCGGATATTTTATCTGAACCCAACTGATTATTCAAAGACTCTTGATGACCCGATTGTACAAATTGATCCCAAGATTGACTAACACCATTCCACAAATCAACAGGCGGTTGAAAGTCTGCGTTTTCAATTGAATTCTTGAAAAATTCGTCGATATGATTATTTAAGTCTTTCAAAAGTTCAATTTTGATAATTTATCTTGAAGCACCTTACGCGCTTTAAACAACTGGCTTTTACTTGTTGATTCGGAAATCCCCATCATGTTTGAAATTTCAGAATGTGAATATCCTTCAATTACATAAAGATTAAATACAGTTCGGTACCCTACAGGAAGTGTTTGCAATAATAACAAAAGCTGTTTTGCTTCGATATTATGATCTGATTTAAACTCGGATTCAATCTCTTCGTGATTCTCATCGATGGAATCCTGCCATTTAGATTTATCTTTACGGATGGCGTCTAAACACTGATTCACGCAAATACGACGAAGCCAACCTTCGAATGAACCTTCGAACCGGAACTCTGTTAATTTTTGAAAAGCGCGCACCATAGTGTCTTGAAATACATCTTTTGCAGAATCCTCGTCTTTAGAATATCGCAGACAAATTTTCCAAATAACTCCAGAATATCTTGAATAAAATTGCTCTTGTGCTTTTTTATCGCCTTGGATACATTTTTGCACCAGTTCTATCTCATTCGTTGGATTTTCTATTGCCATGTGAATTCTTCATCACGGGATCTTACAGCCCAAAGATGCATATGCATAGCCGTTGGTTGCCCCAAAAATTATTTTTTTATTCTTTTCGTTATAAAAAAGCTCAAATCCATCATCACCATGCGATTACTCACGTTTCGCTCAATCAAATAAATCGCTTTTTCCAATTCAAAAACAATGTCAATTATCTTGGGGAACGCAGTATTCAACTTATTAAAATTCAATATAAAATCATATTCTTTTCCAGACCAATTATTCAATTTCTCATCGTATTTCGACACAATAACCCCTCGTAACAGCTCCATCCCATACTGTAAAAACCCTTTTAAATCATCTCTACTCATGGCATGAAATTGTTCGGCTAAAACCGCAGAATCATGCAGCTTTACTTTGAAACATGCCGTCATCCAACTTTTCCAAAGGTCAAAATACGGACTTTCCGCCTCAACCAATAAATCCTGACAGATACGATAATTTCCTTGAGCCACTTGCGCCATACGTCCTGCCTGATCCTGTGTCAATGAATGAATTTTTACCAATTCCTCCTCCAATTCTGCTTTTTGTATCGGGGGAATTCTGACTATTTGTGTCCTCGATAAAATCGTGCCCAATATCTTATCGGAGTTTTCAGCTACTAAAAGAAAAATAGTATTTTCAGGTGGCTCCTCAATTACCTTCAACAAAACATTGCCTTCTTTACCCAAGTACTCCGGCAACCATAGAATTAGGAATTTGTAACCCGATTCAAATGATTTCAACGACAACCGCTTGATAATATTTCTACACTCCTTAACTGTAATGTTGCCTTGTTTCTTTTCAACCCCCAAATGTTGCATCCAATCAAAGTAGTTCATGTAGGGATTCAACTTCAATGCACTCCGCCAATCAGATAAAATATCGGTAGATAATTCACCATTCTCTTTTGCTTGTGGATAGCTAAAATGCACATCCGGATGAGTAAAGGTTTGATGTTTCTTGCAAGAACTACAAACTCCACACGAATCCAATTCATTCCGATCAGAACAACTTACATATTGGGCATATGCCAAAGCTAAAGGCAATCCGCCAGAACCAGCACTCGACAAAAACAATTGAGCATGTGGAATGCGACCTTGCCTTACAATGTCGATAAGTTTGGCTTTGAGAGCACCTTGCCCAACAACATCTCTAAATAACATGGCTGGATCTCCTTGATTTCGACCATCCCAAAAAATAAAGATACACTGAAATCACAATCAAAACTAAGGCTATAAACTGACTGTGCGACAGTTGTCCCCCAAAAAGAAAGCCACGGGCATCATCTCCTCTAAAATTTTCGGTAATAATCCTTCCTACCCCATAAACAAAAGTATAGATCAAAAACAACTCACCATTGAACATTTTCTTTTTTTTGTAAAGTATCAAAAAAAGAGATATACCTAAAATGATGAGTGCATCCCAAAGCTGAACAGGATACAATGGAACCCCAACAGGATCTGCTGCTGTGTACTTGGCATTAAAAATTAACCCGAACGGATTGTTAGTATCGCAAATTTTTCCATGACAACAACCCGCCAAAAAACAACCGAGCTTACCAAAACCTTGGACTAAAGAACCACCTATTGCTAGATAATCAAAAGAATAAAACACTTTCAAATTTTGCTTCTTGAACCACCAAATTAATGCGGGAATGGTAAACAAAAATGAGCCATAAAAAACGAAACCTTGTCCTAAATTATTTAAAATCTCAGCAGGATGATCGAAATAAAATTGCGGTTTCTCCAAATAATAAAAAAATTTACCTCCAACAAAAACGGTAACGAAACAAAGCAATATTAGTTCGGATATTTTATCAATATCAGGTAAAAATAACTTTCGTTGTGAATAAAGATATAGAAACGCAAACACCACACCCAGCATAATCATGAACCCATAGGAATATACCTTAAAACTCCCTATTTCGATTAAAATTGGATGCATAAATTGAGTAAGTTATTATAAGACCAAATTGGATACAATCAGATCTGCCATTTTCTGAAGTTCGTCTATGGTCGGTTTCAATTTAGCTTGAGTAAAATTTATATCGCCAACATGATTCAAAGGAACTAAATGAACATGCGTATGTGGCACCTCCAAACCGATTACTGCTACTCCTACACGCTTACATTCTACCGACTTCCGAATTGCTTTTGCTACAGGCAAGGTAAATCGCCATAAATCAGCAAGTTCCGAATCAGACAAATCGAACATATAATCGATTTGCTTTTTAGGAATACATAATACATGTCCATGAACCAAAGGCATCACATCTAAAAAAGCAAGATGATGTTCATCCTCATGTATTTTATAACAAGGTATTTCCCCTGAAACAATTTTTGAAAAGATCGATGGAACCATGCTTTACACTAATTAAAACACACGAATTTTACAAAGAAATATCGAGTATTTCTAACTTCACTATTCCGGCAGGAACAGAAATTTCAACTACATCTCCTTTAGACTTCCCTAATAGACCAGAACCAATTGCGCTTTTAATCGAAATTTTATTCTCCTTCAAGTTCGCTTCTTTCTCAGACACCAATTGATAAACAGCTTCCTTGCCAACATTATGATTTTTAACCTTCACTTTACAAAGAATACTCACTTTATCTGTATTCAGCATACTGCTATCTATTACACGAGCATTAGCAATTAGATGCTCCATTTGAGCGATTTTATCTTCTAGATGACCCTGTGCCTCCTTTGCAGCATCATATTCGGCATTCTCACTCAAATCACCTTTATCGCGTGCTTCTGCTATTGCTTGAATTATTCTTGGTCTTTCAACATGTTTCAATTCATTCAATTCTGCTTTAATTGCCTCTAAACCCTCATGGGTAAAATATTGTATATCGCTCATTACTTTAGGTATTTAAAAATTCAACTTTTCTATTTAACTATAAACTATTTACTTCCTTTTTATCCGTTTTTAACAATCGCTATCTTTTATTTGTGTTTTAATTACTCTTAAAAAAAACTTTCATTTAAATTACTCGTTCGAATTCAGTTCCACTTATGACATTTAACGAATTTAATTCAGCATTCACGTAAAACTCAATGTAAAATTCAGTTTTAGTCGTTGCAATTTCTG
>CAZQFZ010000006.1:0-33502 GCA_964592635.1 uncultured Rhizobium sp. | reverse complement strand
TCAGCATTCACGTAAAACTCAATGTAAAATTCAGTTTTAGTCGTTGCAATTTCTGAAGATCTAAACAATTAAAAGCTACAATGCAAGTCGTTTCAATTACTGCAGATCTAAGCCACTAAAAGCTGCAATACAAGTCGTTGCAATTTCTGTAAGATTTAATCCCTCGAGTTTTCAATGTATCGTAAACAAAACTAAAAATCAGAACTTTGGCCTTTTCCTATATGTATTAAAAAAATGTTGCACCAACCGTTTAAGTTGATGCAACAAAACAAAGATAATTTAAATATAGATTATCTAAAATCTTAAATCTACGTTTCTCTAAAAAAGTGAATAAATTCTAAAATTATTCAGCCGAACCCAAACCTATTCTTATACCAAAGGAATGTGTTCCACTAAAGAAATTAGATGCTCTATAACTGTAATCCAAAGAAACTACATTTCCCTCAGCCATCTTAAAATCATAGCTTACTCCAGCCATAGGACCAGAATAGGCGGTTGTATAGTTCGCTTCTTCTCCAAAAATACCATTTTGGTAACAGAAGCCGCCTCGAACACTTAACATTTCTTTGTAAGCATACTCTGCAGACAAGGTTGTCTGATTCGCACTAAACGAGTGATTCGTAAAAGCAAAACTCAATGTTAAACGATTATCGTAAACACCAGCTGTTTTATCCAATCTGATATCATATGAAGCCGCAATGTTCAACATGGAAGGCAGTTTAATTGATGCCGTTTTTACTTCCATTGTTTTGGTAAGTGGACTGTTTTGAATTACCGCTTTGTAACTCAAACCATCACCGCTAAAATTCATATCAGGACCAATATTCTTAACAGAAACACCAAAATTAAAATCATTTCTCTTGATTTTACTAGCACCAGCTAAAAGAGTAGTGGAGTATTGTACTCCAGCATCAAGCGACATGCCGGTTGCACTTGCATCAGGAATACCTTCAGTAACTAAGCGCGCTGTAACTCCGGCAGAAATGCTTTTTGAGAAACTCTTGCCGTATGATAAACCAATGTTTGTCATATTCACACGATAGGTACCAATTCCACCATAGGGATTTTCTTCCGTAGTTATATCAATTGGGTCAATCCCAAATTGCATCACCTGAATCCCTAAGGTTCCTTTATCTCCATCCTCTCCCATTTTTACACCAAAACCCAAGTTGTTAATACCTATACCTGAACCCATTAACCATTCAGTTCTAGCAAAAACCAACTCCGTTTTATTCGCCATACGATCCAAACCTCCAACATTCATAAACATGGATTCCGAACCTGTAACACGTCCTCCGTTCGCCCAACCCAAACCTGAGCTACGAGCCCATCCGTTGATCGTCAACTGCATAGCCCCTGCCTGACCTTGTCTTTCAGGATTCCCAGCAAATGCGTTGTTTGCCATAGAACCTAAGGATGCTGTGAACAATAACGCTATATTTTTAAAATTAAATTTCATCTTTCTTCTAAATTAAAATGGATTAATACGTATCTAAATCTACAGCATGCATGATACCATACCAACGAACTACTTTCTCACCTAATCCTGGTGACTTCACATGAATCAAATACAAACCGCTTGAAATTGGCACGTTACTAGCGTTCTTCAAGTCCCACTCATAGTAAGTGCGTTCATCACTCTTTGTAATACGACGAATTATGTTTCCTGCCATATCAAAAATAGTAATAGTAGCATCAGGGGGCAAGTTGGTGATTTTTACACGAGAATCGATTGGACTGTTTTCATATTCGCTGTAACCCCTATAAGGATTGGGAACTACATTAACTAAATCCAAATTCTTACGTCCAATCTCTTTGCTAATTTTAGGAGCTATTTCAGCACCATCAAATTCATACATCGGGCGATCGTTGTTTCTCTTATCTGAAGTCTCAAAAGTAGTGTACGATTTACGTATTCTCACCTTAATTTTTACTTCAGTAGGTGGCAAACCATCTTTACCAATACTATAACCTGGCGCCAAATAAGTAGGAATTACCCATGTAGCTTGAGACAGTAAACGAATCTTCTCCAAATTGTTAGGATTTCCACCAACGGTGGTAGACTGCAACCCTTTTTTGAAGCGATCAAAATTCGCATCATCACTACCATAATAACGCTCACCCTGAATGTTACGGGTAATACCATGTTTTCCAGTTCCGAAAATGTAAATAAAATGCTTTCCACCAATTGCAGGATAATTACCATTATCATTATAAACATTAGAAGTAGGATTCCATATCATATCACGACCGTTTTCACCAGCCAAATAACTGTCTTCACTGAAGGCTATATTCAAACGCTCACCCGTTTCCAAGTTAATAGCATAACCCGGGAACCAGCTTAACCCTTGACTTCCAGCTTCATCCTCCATGTTAACATTTTTAGATGTACCAAAACGCATGTTGAATTTCGCCATTTGACCTTCGGTACTGTTCTTAACTTCATCGTCAGCCATTTCAATTACCGCGCAACGTGTCCATTTACTCTTATCACGGGTAATCACCAATTCAAAACTATGGGTTTCAGAAAGCGGATTTTGCAACCATGAAGCATTACCTGACCAAGCAAAACCATAAGTATTTCTGCCTGAAGTAGCACTATACTTTTCACGTGCTGTTAAACCGTAAGGTGCAATTCTACCATTCCAAATTCGCTCGAACGCCCCACCTGGATCTAAAGGTTCACCTGCAGTACTCATAAAGTCATGGTAGAACCCATCGAAAGTTGAACCTCTTCCTGTAGCACCAGAACGAATCCAGTTCAACCATGGAGAACCAGATGTAGCCGTTCCTTGTGCATCATTATCCACAACAGCAGTTAACCATTGCTTACCGTTATCTTCCCAAGTTACAGACCAATCAATTACACCATTCGAAGGATCAGCAGCTGCATTTTCTGAGGGATTGGTCACTTGCGTCCATTCTACACTCATACCCCAATCGGCCAATGTTTCTTGAGTTGCATTAAACGGACTTCTACGTCCTTGAACTGTTTCAAATTTCAATGCTATTGTAGTATCAGAGAAAATGGTGTCATTGTTTCCAGCCTCTCCTTTTTTCACTAACATCCATGTGGAATTCGAAGTCATAGAATCCTTTAAACCAGCTGCAACGGAAGGCTTGCGTTCACGAACAATTAACTCAAACTTAGCATTGGGAATCTTCAATGGATCCACTACTTTGATATTCACAGGACCAGCACCTGCAACATATTTAGGTTTTTCTGAAATCCCCTTAGCCAATATTTCATCAACCGTTTCTTTGGTGAATTCCAAAGCCATACCACCGTTTCCACGTCCAGAAATACGTGTTAAACTTGGTCCGCTACCATAAGACGACTGCAATTCTGTACCAAAGTTTTCAGGTTCTGTTTTATGTGGTGTAGCACGATAAACTCTGATATTTCTTCTACCGGCTAAGAATTGGTTCGGATCTAACTGTAAAGTATCGTCAGACAAAATTGCATAACTCAATACCATGTAATAGTAGTTCTTGAAGTCAATCAAAGTAGTATTGGATCCAGTTGCAAACAAGTCATTCTTGATACTGAAAGTATGTTGAATTCCTTTGTCAGCACCATCCACCTTCTCAACTGGAATCATTTGACTCAATTTTGGATCGTAAACCCGGTTGATGATTTGACCGCGATTATTTTTCATATCGCATTGGAATAACAATCGCGCTTTATCTACATTATCCAAATCTCCTGTATTCACAGTTGCATCCTTCAATTGATAAACTAAGTAACCCTCAAATTTGTAAGTCAATTCACGGTTAGCAGCGTTACGATATTTTTCAACATAATTCTCAACCTTTTCAGAATTCGTATTCAAGAATTTCAAAACCAATTCCTGATTCAATTCTTGAATTTCAATATCTGGCGCATTAGGTCCATCCAAAATTTTGAAATTGTTGTTAAACAAAGTTTGAGCTTTGTCACTCGCCAATTGCAACAAACGAATAGATCCAGTACCCAAACAAGGTGAACCTGCTCCACCACTTGTAGTTCTAGCCCAAACCACACCCACTGTAATACGTTGAACTTGTCCAGGTCTTAATAAGAATGGTCCAGTTGATTGTATGAAACGACGGTCACCAGGACGGTTACCTGCACTCTTTTCATCCCAACATTCACCAGCAAAAGAAGCATCAGTATTTCCAGGGAACATAAAATTCGCAGATCGACTACCGCCAAAACCGTTTCCTCCCCAAGTTACATTTTGACCTTGCTTCCACTTACCCTTCAAATAATTATAGAAAGTATTCGCATTATTACCATCAGGGTTACCACTGATTGGGTCACTTGTATTGTTGTAATACATAAAGTGACTCATTCCCATTTGATTACCAGCAGTATCCGTTGGACCTTCAAAATAGTCAACTCCCACTGTGGGTGGATTCAATCCATAACCCAATACCCCTTCGTCTTCATCATCACCATTGTAACAGTAACCTAAACTTCTGGGAACATCGCAACCAACATAGTCATCAGCATAGTTACCCAAATCGGCATCTACCCATTGCCCCATGTAACATTCGTTCACTGTAGTAAAACCACGGTTAATAATTTTAGTGGTGTAGAAAGTCATGTTGTTCACCTCATCATTGGTGGAGAAAGCAAATGCTGTTGTTTGACATTCAATACCAATAGGTTGTCCAGAAGATTCTGAGTGAATATTTCCTCTATCGTTATATACCCACCAAATGAACATATCTGGTTGACGATCAACGCCATTCTCATTTACAGGACGTCTTTCATCAAGTACTGGATGTTCACCATCAAATGGATTATAAACACCATCTGGCACTATTTCTTTATAAGGGGCCATGTAGGCCGCTTCAGCACCATATTTGACACTTCTATCCTTCCCACCGGGCCAATCTCTAATTCCAGCACTTTGTGTAAGATACTTAGACGTTTCGAATTCTTCTAACTCATCACGTGTAACCTTCCACATTCTGTCATATGCATTACAACGCAATGGATCCGTTGCCGCACTGGTTGTATCCAATGGACCTGGCCAGAAATCACTACCGTTCTGACGGTAAGTCATTGCTGCCAATTTCAAATTACCCCCATTGTCTTTACCTCCAATCCAAATCGCACCAGAAAACAATGCATGTTTTCTAACAGCGTTCGGGTCATTAATTTTTGGAACTTCGTACTTAGGATTGTTCAAATCCCACCACATATCACCACCGTTCAATAATTTGGTTCGAACGTTATTCACGTCCAAATCCGCTGATTGAGATGCCGGGTTACACGTATTTGCTAATGCTCCTGCGCGCTTATTTACCTTTAATTTATTTGCACGACTCCCCATATTTTCAATCGGGCGACTGAAACCAGCTTGCAATGCTAATAAACTTGCGAATATGATACCTAACTTTTTCATTTTCTTGTTATTTATTCAATTAATTTAAGTTGAAACGTACACCTAAACGAATAGTTCTTGGAGCGTTCCAGTTTTGAGTTTGAGAGTTAAGCAACAATCGGTATAAATCGATATAACTCTGAGTATCAACCTGAGTTTTTACCAAAAGTTGACCTTGAGGACTATTTAAGAAACCATCGTCGTTAGGTTGCCCCGTGAAAGGAAACACACCCAATACATTCCATGTGTTCAATACATTGTTTACCCACAAAAACACTTGAAAGTTCAATGGATTCTTTGCACCGTTACGCGTTAACTGAAATCCTTTTGTAAAGTTCATATCGAAGTTGTACTGCCAAGGCAAGCGTGCTCCGAAAGGAACACCCTTGATTTGAGCACGGTCAACAGCTCCAATTTGCACTGCACGCACCGTTGGAGTATAAGGTCCTCCACTGTAGGTATTGGCAATGATGTTAATACTTGTAAACTTCAAGATTTCTTTATCCCACAACTTAGGACCAGTGTATAAATTTTTCTTAGAAATTGGATCACGTCCACCGGCCCAAGCCCATGTTGTAGATAACTTTAAGTTATGACGAATATCCAATTCACCCAATGGAATTACTGTTCTTAAGTTCGGTTGATTACTAGCGATCAATGCTTGCTGTGAACTAATATTTGAACCTGTTCCGTCAGCAAACTGTAACATGTAACTAACAGAAACCGACATAGCTCCTAAATCGCGCACGCTAAAGTTACCTCTGAAACCAGTGATGGTGGCAAAGTCAATATTTCTGAATGTAGTGTAAGTTACAGGATACGCTTGGTTCACCTGGAACAATCCAAAGTCATTTCTGATTTCAGAATAAGATGCACTTAATTCTAAACCTTTATTGCCTTTGGAACCAAAGATTTGCTTATAACCCACTTCGTAATCTGTTTTCATACGAGAGTTCAAACTTCCATTAGCTAAGGTGGTTCCTTGACGGAATTTCAAGAAATATACGTCATCAATAGTAACGAATGAAGCACCTGCGTTTGGTCTTTGTGCCAATACATCGTAGCTAACATAGAAGGTTTTCTTCTTAGGTTCCAATGGGAAAGAGAACCAAATACGAGGCAACAAATTAATTGCTGGTGTGTAATCCACAAATGTTTTATCGGTAACTTCTTGTTTATTAATATCCACCAAATAAGGCGCTATTTTACCGTTGCTTGTTTGGTTAGCCAAAAATTCTGGATTTCTTTGTTCAGATCCATCTGCATTATACCAACGATCACCTTCACGGTATCCGATAATGCGAGTTGGCGACTGCATATCATTTACATAAACATATGCATCGGGAGAAATATTACCTGGGTGATCCGTTGGCAATCCGTTGATCTCGCTAACCTCACCAGCAGTGCGAATAGGATACAGACTGTATGCGTCTTTCAAAACACTTTGATTTGCATCATAGCGTTCCATACGAAGTCCCATACGGAAAATCAAATCTTTAAATTGGAACTGGTCTTGAATCCATGCTGCAATATAAATGGGTTGGAACGCACCAATGTTTCTTTCTGAACGATTGTTCAAGAAGTCATTTATCGATAACTTACTGTTAATTCTGCGATTTCCAGTGTAATCGTATCCAAAATAGTTCACATAAGGATTACCATTATTCAATAATTCATCTGCGCTAAACATGGAAATATCAAATTGATCTGGAGAATATGAATTAACATCAATAAATGTACTTTCATTAATTGCATTACCGTAAACGTCTTTTGCACCAGCAGCAATTAGTTTATTTCTCAAATTGCGATCAAATGTAGATTGATCAGTATAGTTGATTAATCGGTTGTAACGAACAGTGTCGGTGAAAACACCATTTGCATCGTAACTCAATATAGGATTATTGATATCTAACTCAGCAATGTGCTTGTTGGCCAATTGACGCATTAAAATCCATAATCCATTTGCATTTAATGTATATCCACGGTTAAAGTTTTGCTCGTAATAAAATCCTGCCTGCAAGTCATGTGGCGTACGCTCTCTACCATTCACAGTTTTTGGCTTTACTTGCATCTGACCTAAAGCAAATAATGAATAACGCTCTGTTTGAGATTTTCCCCATGATCCAACTTCAGTACCTGGAGTTGCCCAAAGTGAATATACGTTATTAGGATTGTAACCGTTCAACAATCCCTGACTCATCAAAATAGTTAAAGGATTAGAAATTGTAGCTCCTAACTGATCATAAAAATCATATACATTTTGAGTATATTTAGAACGAACAGGATTCAAATCACTCGCCGTGAAACGAAGTGCTGTATCCACGAATCCTACTTGCTCCCAATAATTTCTTAGTTGAACGATGTTTCCGTTTTGGTCGCGAACAATTCTAGGTGATTTATTCGGATCCTGCTGAGCATCGTAGTTGGAATAAGCAAATACAGGCGTCGGGAATGCTTGGAATGCACCGATATAACCATAATCAAAAACATTATCCAAATGTTTCGCATGACGAGTTTGAGAAAACGTATTTTGATATTCAGCACGAATCGTATAAAATGCACTCTTAATCGTACTCTCTTTGCTCAATTTGAAATTTTGACGGAATGACAAATACGCCCGGAAGGTTTGGTTGTCAATTCTAGCATTGTTTTCAAAGTTCATAATGGTATTTGTAGCCGCTCGGCCACCACCATAGTTGTAACTGGCAAATGCAGTAACGTTGATGTCTTTTGTAGGATTAAACTCTAACTTACCAATTAAGTTACCGTTATACTGTTGAGATGTAGGTCGTGCCGCCAACCGCTCAAAATCATTTTCTTTTAAATATGCCGCTCTGTGAACGAAACCATTCGGCGTGAATACCAATGGTTGGTTTTCCAAATCTCTTAACTTGTCTTCCTTCAATACATATACACCCGTTCTAGTTGGATCTGGATCTCCGAAATAACCAACGGTTCCGTTAAGTGTGAAACCCAATACAACGTTCTTCTCAGTTTTACCCTCTAAGTTTTTCTTTTCTTTTACCCACAACGGACCAGCAAAGAAACCCTCTAACGTATTGTAACCATATGGATCCAAACCAGTTGAAGTGATTCCCTCGAAAATAGATACGAATTTCTCCGTAGCACTTTTGGAAGTATATGAAAACGCACCCCCTGTTAAGTCACCGTACATCGCTGGAATACCACCAATATTTACAGAAAGCTGGTCAACCCCCAAAGAAGGAATAGCTCCACCTCCAATTGCTCTCACACCGTCAATGAACGTTCCGTTACCATCTGCACGAGTACCACGTACAGAAATACCTTGGCGAGATTCAATAATCGCGGAGTTTGTAGCCGTTAAAGCTCCAACACCACGACGACCACCACCCAATATTGTACTACCCGATATCGTTTGTTCGTTTTTCTCTAATTGAATAACCTTGGCTTTAGCTTTTGTTGTAATGATGACATCAGACATTCTATTGGTCATAGGAACTTTTAACGGTTCGTTCAAACCCGCAGAAAGCTCTACCCCTTCTAGTTTGTATGGCGAAAAACCGTCTTTAGTTAATTCAACGCGATACGTTCCAGGGCTTAGCGTTTGAAACAACGCATTACCGTCACTGTCTGTAATTTCATCCGCTTTTAAAATGTCGTTCAAATACAAACGTACCTTCACTCCTTCCAATGGCTTACCATCGGGATCTGTTGTACTAACACGATAATCGGCAAAGTTGGTCTGTGCAAATGCTGCTACAGACACCATACTCAGTAACCATGTAAATACCAGTTTAAGTAATTTATCCTTCATATAGTTTTACGTTTTTTTGCTTAAAAAAAGCGACTTTCAGAAATGTTACATTCTTTGCACGCTTTAAACGGCAATTTTATCGAAAAACTAAGGATTTAACAAGTTTATTTTAATTGGTTTTTTGAAGTTTTTTAATTATGTGTTGTATTTTTCGCAAAAAAATACACACATCTATTTATTATTCAATACTTTATATAATAAATATTCAGAAATTTGACGGTAACTTTCAACCGTCCATCCAGCAATATGTGGCGAAAACATTACATTGGAAAAAGCACCTAATTTTTCTAAAACTTTGCGAGTATCCACATCCATTTTCGAAGGGGGTTCTACCTCTAAAACATCAGCAGCAAATCCACTTAACTTATTATTTTGTAAATACTTCAAAACTGATTTTAAACGTACCACCTCGCCGCGACTTCCATTCAAGAGTAACATCCCTTGTTTGCAACTCTCCAAGAATTCATCATCTACCCAACCGCGTGTTTCTTCGGTTAACGGAACATGAAAACTAATTATGTCTGATTCCCGCATGAGTTCTTCCAATTCTACCCCTCGAACTCCATGTGTAAATCGCTTATTTATCTTGATTTTATCTTCGGGGGATGTGAATTCCTTTACAGAATCTACTGTATCTTCGTCGAAAAACACGAATTCATTTTCACTAACTATTGAGTCTCGTACATGGGAAATTAAATCTGTAACCTTGAATTCATGGTGCTGAGCGGGAATTGGGTTGTACTTATCATAAGCCAGAATTTTCATCCCAAATCCAGATAGTTTTTCAGCCAACTTAGAACCAGTATGACCATATCCTATTATTCCCAAAGTTTTTCCACGAATTTCAAATCCGCGATTTTTTTCACGATTCCATTGGAATTGCATTACCTCATTGTGCGATCGATATAAATTGTGTCGCAATGACAACAACATACCCACCATGTGTTCGGCCACCGCATCAGCGTTGGCACCTACCGCGTGAATCAACGTAATTCCCAATAAATTGGCGGTTTCAACATCAATATTATCAACACCAGCTCCGGCTCTCGCTATCCATTTCACACCCAAAGATTTCATTCTTCTCAGATGCTCGGCTTCAATATTCAGTTTACTACGAACAACCAATCCTGTTGGCTTTGAAATTTCTAATGCCTGAATAAAGTCTTCCTTTTTAAGATTTGGTTGGTAATCCACATCCCAACCAGCTTCCATAAGGCCCTTTGTTAAAACCTCATGTACATCATCAATCAGTAGAACTTTCATATCGTTTTATAGTACAGAATTTCGTTAGAACAGTCTAATTTTAAAAAACTGCACAGTTAAAATTGCAAGAACCTATTCCTTTTAGTATTTACAAACACGACCACTGATTCTTTTAACCAATTCTCAATTGCATCAAAGTCACAGATAAAACCAAATTATTTACGATTCCTAAACCACTCGCTTCCTTTGTTATCCGAACTCACATCCCCCGAAACCAAAGATTCCGTATTAATCGAGTTCTTGGTAGCATTGAAAAAATGAGCCGCAGCCATTGCAAACACATTCAAGTCGTCTGCATTCACTTCTGCTTCCTCCGATTCTGGATTGAAATAGTTTTGAATAAAGTGTGTATTAAAATCTCCCTCAATAAATTTGGGATGTGTCATTACAAACTCCCCAAATGAAAGAGTGGTTTGAATTCCCGTAATTACATACTCTTGTATAGCTCTGCGCATGCGCTCAATGGCCTCAGTACGATCGGCACCCCACACGACCAATTTTGATAACATGTTATCGTAGTAAATGGGAATTTCCATGTTACTTTCCATACAATCATCCACACGGATACCCGGTCCAGCCGGTATTAAATACGTCTTTACCTTTCCAATATTAGGAAGAAATTGTTGGTAAGGATCCTCAGCACAAACTCGAAGTTCTATAGCATGTCCATTAATTTTCAACTCTTCCTGAGTGAAAGACAACGGCATACCATAAGCCACTTTTATCTGTTCTTTTACTAAATCCAATCCCGTAATCATTTCAGTTACAGGATGTTCAACTTGTAAACGAGTATTCATTTCCAAGAAATAAAACTCATCATTATCTCCCAATAAAAACTCTACTGTTCCCGCTCCAGAATAATTACACGCTTTAGCTACATTTACCGCAGCTTCTCCCATTTTACGTCGAAGATTTTCGGACAATACAACGCTTGGAGCTTCCTCCACTAATTTTTGGTGACGACGTTGAATGCTGCATTCACGCTCGAAAATGTGACACACATTGCCAAAATTGTCGGCCAATATTTGGAATTCAATATGTCGAGGGTTGCCAACGTACTTTTCGATAAACACGCTATCATCTCCAAAAGCCGAACGCGCTTCATTTTGCGCCGCGGTCAATGATGACAAAAACTCATCTACATGCTGTACAACGCGCATTCCTTTTCCACCACCCCCGGCCGAAGCTTTAATTAATACGGGAAAACCTATTTCTTTACCAACTTGAAGTGCTGCTTCGGCATCTTTTATTGCCTCATTGATACCTGGTACCAAAGGAACACCAAATTTCTCAACTGCTTGCTTACTGGCAATTTTACTTCCCATAATCTCCATGGCAGCAGGAGTGGGTCCTATCAGCACTATATTGTTATCTGCCAACAATTTAGCAAAAACCGAATTTTCAGATAAAAAACCATATCCAGGATGCACGGCCTCAGCACCCGTCAACTTGCACACCTCCAAAATACGATCCATTTTAAGGTAGCTGTCGGAAGATGCGGGGCCTCCAATGCAGAATGCTTCATCAGCATAACGAACGTGACGTGCCATAGAATCCGCTTCACTGTAAACTGCAACGGTTTTTATTCCCATTTCTTTGCACGTTCTCATCACGCGGATAGCGATTTCACCTCGGTTGGCAATCAATATTTTCTTAAACATGGTAATTTAGATCTGTATTTGTTTTAATAATTGAGAGTAAATTTTTTGTGTAACTTTCTACAAGCGCACTATTTGATTTACCTTCGCGAAGGTAATCACAAATGAATAGCATTGCAAAAACCATACAGCTGATTCGAGTAGAATTGCAATTGGATTTAAAAAAACCAACCGTTTTTGCATCTGCAGTTCTCCAATTGGCCACCTTAGCCCTATTAAGTATGTTGTCACAGCCCAAGATAAACACCACTATGTGGAACAGTTTATTTTGGATTAGTTTAATTGTAACCACCATCAACGGGGTTTCCAAAAGCTTTACTTTGGTTTCAAAATCCCGCTGGATATACTGGAATCAATTAGCATCTCCTTCCAGTGTTTATTGGTCAAAAGTATTGTATGGTTGGTTTGTAATGATACTGTTTGCCACTTTAAATTTGGCTTTTTTTGGTTGGTTTTTGGGGATACCCGTACAGCATATTGCACCATATATACTAGTACTCCTATTGGTAACAGCTGGAATTTCAACAATTTACACCTTCATTGGAGCAGTTTCTTCCAAAGCAGACGGTGCAGGATATTTAGCTCCTGTTTTGAGCTTGCCTGTAATCCTACCACTCATTTTAGTTGGAATATCCGCTTCGAAAAAAGCTCTTAATCCCGTTTTGGTTTCATCTATATACAAAGATGCATTATTGTTGGGTGGACTGAATTTCATGATTCTGGTTTTAACCGGAATCCTATTTCCATTCTTGTGGAAGGATTAAAATTCCATAAGAAAAATTGAATTCAAACCATGCAATTCTGTATCAACGGCAAGACCATTGATACAGAATTTTTGAAGCAACATCTATATATGCATCCTTATTGTAACTCTTCATCCAAGTTTCACGGGTTTTTGTTTTAATGGTATCACCTTTAACCTCCTTCAAATCCACTTCCAATGCGAAGGCAGTATCAATTTTCTTCACGTACTTATAATCTTTGAATTTTTGATCCTGCTTTTTTAATTCTTCCTGTTGCTCTTTGTAACCGTCTAACCACAAGTTGTAAGTCATTTCATTACGCATTTGTGCAATTTGTTTAGAACGCTCTTTTACTAAATCAAAATACTTCTCGCTTTTAACGGTTTTACTCCCTTCACTAATTGCGCTTTTGTATTTTCGGTTTTCGTAAGTTTTATAATTTGCCGCCGGTATTTCATCAAAAGGCATATGAAACTCCATCTCCTTTTCACCGCGATCAATTTCATCGTATGGATCGGGCACAATAACATCAGGAATAACGCCTTGCAATTGTGTTGTGCCGCCATTAATTCTGTAAAACTTTTGAATAGTGACTTTCAATTCTCCAAAACCCTTAGGGAATACGGCTGAGCTACCTCCTTTTAATGGCACCATTGTCTGAACGGTACCTTTCCCAAAAGTACTTTTTGTACCTACAATGATTGCTCGTTTATAATCTTGCAGAGCAGCTGCTAAAATCTCAGAAGCCGATGCACTATATGTGTTGGTTAATACTACCAAAGGACCATCGTAAATCGTTTGTGGATCCGGATCATTGGCCTGTTGTATGTTTCCACCTGGATCTTTTACCTGCACAATCGGACCCTGAGAAATAAACAAACCACTCATATCAATTGCATCTGCCAAGCTTCCCCCACCGTTGTTGCGTAAATCCAATACAATTCCTGAAACCCCTGCTTTCTTCAATTTCTCAACCTCAATTCTTACATCTCCCGCACTATTTCTACCCCGGCCTCTGGATGAAAAATCAGCATAAAAACTTGGAAGTTGGATAATACCAAACTTCTTTTTCTTGTATGTAAAAATTGCACTTCGCGCATAACTCTCTTCTATCACAACGGTTTCACGAATAATTGGAATTACATGAATGCTTCCGTCGGGTTTTTTCACTGTTAAACGCACCTCCGTGCCTTTTTTACCGCGGATTAATTGAATAGCATCATCCAATTTCATATCTACAATATCAACAGGTTCACCTGCCCCTTGAGCCACTTTTAGAATCAAATCACCCGCTTTTAACTCTCCTTGCTTATACGATGCGCTTCCCGGCACAATACGTTCCACTTTAACAAATCCATCTCGTTCAGTTAATGTAGCTCCAATACCTTCCAATTTCCCTGTCATGGAAATATCGAAATTCTCTTTATCTGCAGGAGGAAAATAATTGGTATGGGGATCGTAAATTTCTGCAACCGTATTGGCGTAAAAAGCAATTTGATCCTGACGATCCATTTTTCTCCAACGTTTAAACCAATCTTTCACGTATTTCTGAGTTTCGTTGCGCGCTTTAAATTCTAAAGTATCGAACGGTGTAGTCTTAGCGATTCCTGAATCTGATTTTCCAGATTTCAATTCCTTCTGCTGTTCTAATTTTCGATATAATCGATCTACCACCTGAAATCTTGTCCATAATGCCCACTTAGATTCTAATCCCTGCAAATGGGGAGCATATTCCTTTTCTTTTTCTCTGGAAACATAAGTAAGTTTCTCTTCGTAATTCAAAGGCGTTTGTGTTGTTTTCTCAATCCAAGGTTCAATTACGTTGAGTCGCTGACTCAATGTTGTCCAAACAGTATCAAAAAAATCAAAACGCCCAGCTTTCATCTGATCATCAATTGAAAACTTATACTCTTCAAACTTTTGAATATCTAACTGAGTGAAAAACTGCTTGTCTCCGTCGATTTTATCTAAAAAATTGGTATAAATCTGTGCTGACAATGAGTCATTAATTTCTTTTGGACTATAATGTTCAGTACTCAAAGTAAATAACAAACGCTTCAATAATGGCTCATCACCAGAGGCCGGCTTGTTACTGCAAAATACCAAAACGGCTACTACTGCCGAAATGGAACTCAAGGAAATCCACTTTCTCATATTCATTACTTTTTAACATCAAATCGTTGTAAGCCCATCACTTCCACACCTTGTTCAAAGGTGATATCCACTGGAATATTGGCTCTGCTCAAAACGTCTAAGTCTTTTTGAAGTTCAACACCAATAACACCTCTGGTATCTAGAATTTGCTGAACCACCGCTTTATCACCATTTCCTTGCCACTGCAAAAGCTCAGCAGCCAAATCTGAAATCGCTTGTTTCATTTTTATAACATCTACTTTATACCCTTTGGTTGTTTTTACAACACAACCATTTTTTATCAAGGTATTGAACGTAATCATGTTTGCTTTTCCGTGTGCACTTGAAGCTCCAAAACGCACAGATCTAAATACAGATGCCACAAATGTTACATAGTAATCATCCAATTTTCCTGTTAACTCACCCTTCTCATACAACTTCGTCACCATGTACAATCCCAAAACATCTGCTTTACATTCTTCAATGGCAGAATACGTAGCTCCCAATGCGTCGCGTACTGTAATTTCTTTGCCAACAGACGAATTAACTACATTCTTAACGCCTAAACCATGAGCCACTTCATGGAACATAACATTATTAAAAAACGCATCGAAAGTAATGTTAGACTGTTGTTCTGAAACCATCAATTTTTGGGAAATAGGTACCACCATATTTTCAAATTTTGCTCGCATGGTGTTTTTCAATTGCGACCTACGTGTACCAAAGTACTTCTGTATAGTTTCGTCGTTGGGAAGATTTACTGCAATAGTTTTGGAACCCGAGTTGCAATCCCCCGCATAATAAACTGCATCAAAAACCGCCAATTGACTTAAGGCCTTCGCCGGCTTTGGCATTGGTGGAAAACCTGGAACTTCTATCATTTCCACAGGTCCACCCTCTTCACGAACCATTGCATCATCGGCCAATGAAGGCTTATATTCACTAGAAACAGGCAAACTTGCTTGTAATTCTGGCAGCAACGCCACGTAGCGCTCCAGTTTTTTACCCCATTCCTTATCTCGAACTAAAACATAGGCCTCAAACGACGTTTTTACACCCAACAGTTTGTCTTCATAATTTTCAATTGGACCGATAATCAAATCCAAGTGTGAATTTAAATTCAACCACTCCACATCAGACATAATATATTCACTTGAACCTAAGGCACCTGCACGAACACGCAAAAAATTGGCAAAGGCCGGGTCTTCGGTTTCAATTACCTTAGCCGCTAGCTGCAACTCTTCCATGATTTTACCAATTTCAATCCTGTAAGCTTCACCATAACCTTGTGCCGTAATGAGATTTCCGTTTTTCAATGGCAACACTTCAATGGGCAATTCACCTGGCTTGGGGGGAGCTGGAGGTGTTTTGGGATCCGGTTTGGGAACATTCCTCACGATAGTGTAAGGACTCAATACTTTAAACTTCAAACCCTCATCCACTTGGTTTACGTCGAAACCGGCTGGATAAAAGGTAGCACCTTTGGGCTTTTCGCCAACTCCTGCAACAAAAGGTTTATCGTTGTTCAATCGATCCCATGGCCCATAATTTATTTCCATGAATCGTCGTAGAGTATCATTTTTTATTCCTTTTAATGCTTCCGATTTGGACATATAAGACTGTTGCCAAAATATCTCATCGGCTATTTTCGCCGCTTTTATTAAATGAACTATACATTCTTTTTCAGCTTCGGATAAAACAGTTGTATCTGTTGTTAAACGAATTTGTTTATACGAATTTAACCGACTGGCTAACGGATAACCTTTCACCGCTTTTTGCGCCCAAGCAGTTTGTGAAACCAACATTCCACAAACAAATATTCCTGTTAAAAACCTTTGATTTAATTTTTGGGTCATTTTACAAAAATAAGTGGGGAATGATTGAAACAAAATCAAATTTATAGAATTGTTGAAATAAACGACGAAATAATCAAACCAAACGATTTTCGGCAATTATTGTTTGAACATCTTTAGGGATATTCGCGCCGTGAACTCTGAACCCCTAGCCACCGAAATCTGCGAAAAAATTTGTCAATCCATGCCCAATCACAGCGGGAGCATTCGCATAGGTGATCATTTATATCCTTCCAGTATAATGGAATTAAGCAATCCTACTGGAAAATATGTTTATCGAATCTTTATCCGGTTACTCAATTTGTACTCTAAAAAAGGAGTAATCCGAATAATTGGAAACAACTGTGCTCCGGGTTTGTCTTTTCCAAAACTAATTAAAAATCAAGGAATATCACAATTCGAAGGACTCAATAAAAGCTGTCCAATTTTAGTTGCTAATATTTTGGGGGATGAAACTTTTCCTGATTCCGTTACCGTTCCTGCCGAACCCTTTATGGTAGTTCCTATTAACGAAAATTGGGAGAGTTTCGATGATTATTTAAAAGCATTTTCATCTAAATATCGGGTACGTGCCAACAAAGTACTACAAAGTTCAAGTGGATTTACAATAGAAGAATTGAGTAAGAAACCCGGCAATGAATGGATTGCACCATGTGCTTCACTGCTACACCAAACATTACAGGATAAAACCATCGCCATTGGAAAAAATTTACCTGAATTAATTCATAGTTACAAAAAAGCTATGGGCGATAATTATCGTGTTTTCGGTTATCATTTGAACGGTGAATTAATGGGTTTTATAAGTTGCATTTTGGCATCTGAAACACTATTTGCCATGCAATTAGGAATGAGCAATACTACCCCAGCTGAAAGCAAATTATATCAACGCATGTTGATTGATATCATTAATTTAGGAATAGAAAAGAAGGTTAAAAAAGTCAACTTGGGTAGAACGGGAACAGAAATCAAAAGCACTTTAGGTGCAGTACCCGTAGATAACTCTTTTGTTATTTTTACCCGTTCTAAAGTTTTATTAAAGATATTTAATCTGTATTTGAAATACATTCACAAAACTCCTCAACACACACTACGTAAGCCTTTTAAATAACTTAAATATCACACTAGATTGATATTCAGTTAAACTTCAATGCCTTGCTTCGAATTATGAATAATTCAAGCAGAAGAGCTTTTGAAGTTTGTGTGATGAGCGACTTACATCTTGGCACTTTTGGCTGTCAAGCATTTGAAATCGTAAAATATTTAAAAAGCATTAAGCCACAAATTTTGGTTCTAAATGGCGACATTATCGACATCTGGCAATTCCGTAAAAAATACTTCCCACCTGCTCACATTCAGGTTATTCGCGAAGTATTCAAACTAATGGAATTAGGAACTCAAGTTTATTATATCACCGGGAATCACGATGAAGCACTGAGAAAGTATTCGGGAACAGGTATTGGAAAATTAACTATCGACGATAAATTGGTTCTGGAATTGGATGGGAAAAAGACTTGGATTTTTCATGGCGACGTCTTTGATGCAACCACAAAGGGCAGTGCAAAACTTATTGCAAAATTGGGAGGAAAAGGCTACGACTTGCTCATATGGCTAAACCACAATCTGAATTTATTTCTAACGGCTCTCGGAAGAGAAAAGTATTCACTTTCTAAAAATGTAAAAAATAGCGTAAAAAAAGCGGTTAAATGGATTGCAGATTTCGAAGAAACTGCTGCAGAATTGGCTATTGAAAAAGGATTCGATTATGTGATTTGTGGACATATTCACCAACCACAGAAAAGAACAATTGTAACCTACAACGGCAGCATTACGTATTTGAACAGTGGTGATTGGATAGAAAATTTGACATCCCTGGAATACCAAAAGGGGGAGTGGAATATTTACCAACATGAGCCGTATAAGTACGAATCTCAAAGCCCAATAGACTTCCCGAATACACCCAAAATTCCCGATGTTTTAACCGAAAAAGTGGCCTTTTGGATTTCGAGCGCAATGTAATCGAATTATGTAATCGAATTCAATTTAAACAAAACCATGACTTCTCCCGCCTTAAAAATACTATACGCCGTTCAAGCTACCGGCAACGGTCATATTGCTCGTGCAACAGAATTGTATCCGTATTTAACTAAATATGGACAAGTAGATTTTTTCCTGAGTGGAAATAACTACAGTTTAAGCTCTACACTCCCAATTAAATATCGAAGTAAAGGGTTAAGTTTATTCTATCGCAATGATGGGAAACTAGATTACTTTAAAATCATTTTTCAGACTAATTTTCTCAAACTCTATCAAGAAGCCAAAAAATTACCGGTTCAACATTACGATATAGTTATAAGTGATTTCGAATTTATCACATATCTCTCCTGTTTACTAAAAGGAAAACGTTTTTTTCATATGGGCCACCAGGCCAGCTTTTATTCACAACGAACACCTCGTCCTCAAAAAATAAAAATACTTTCCAATTGGATACTGCGCAACTATTGTAAATCAAAGAATAACATAGGGTTCCATTTTAGTAATTATGAAACTTGGATACTTCCTCCTGTAATAAAACAAAAACTTTGGGATGTTACCGAGAAACACCCATTAAAACAAACTTCAGAACCCATTAGTAATGAAGCTCCTCTTACTTCCAATTTAATTGATCCGATCAACCAAAATAATCCTGCAAATAATAACACACACAAGAAAAAAATTTGCATTTATTTACCACAGTATTCTCCAGAGCAAATCAGACGGTATATTTATGGTATTCATCATGTTCAATTTCAAATATTCCATCCCCAAATTTCAACAAACTATTCCGAAGGTGATTTAAATTGGATGAAAATTGATAACGATTCCTTTTCCCAATCATTAATTGAATCAGACGGTGTAATTTGTGGTGCGGGATTCGAAACACCAGCAGAGGCGCTGTTCCTAGAAAAAGAACTTCTTGTGATACCCATCAAAGGTCAATTTGAACAGTATTGCAACGCCGAAGCACTGAAAAAAATGGGCGTTGAAGTTATCGATCGCCTAGATCTGCATTTTTATGATGCTTTTAATCGTTGGATAATGAATCCCCGCGATAAAAAACTCAAACCTAATTTTCAACGAACGGATCAAATGGTGGAGCACATTTTTTCAGAATTCTTAATCCCTTCCCAAGAAATCGAAAAAGCTATTATTCCCTAAGTTATCGTGTGAAATCATAAAAGGAATGTTATCTTTGCGGTAATTTAACAAGCCATGATAATCGGGGTACCAAAAGAAATTAAAAACAATGAGAACCGCGTTGCAGTGACTCCAGCGGGTGTAAGTGAGTTTGTAAAACACGGACACACCGTGTATGTTCAGTCAACTGCTGGTAATGGCAGTGGTTTTTCTGATGAAGAATACAAAAATGCTGGTGCGCAAATTCTTCCTACCATTGAAGAAGTGTACGGCATTGCCGAAATGATAGTGAAAGTAAAAGAACCCATCGAGCAAGAATACAGCTTGATCAAAGAAAATCAATTGCTTTTCACCTATTTCCACTTCGCTTCTTACGAACCCTTAACTCATGCTATGATTAAAAGCAATGCTGTGTGTTTGGCTTACGAAACCGTTGAGCGTGATCGCAGCTTGCCCTTATTAGTTCCAATGTCGGAAGTAGCTGGTAGAATGAGTATTCAAGAAGGTGCTAAGTACCTCGAAAAGCCCATGGGCGGACGTGGTGTCCTTTTGGGAGGTGTACCCGGTGTTAAACCAGCAAATGTAATTGTATTAGGCGGCGGTATCGTGGGTACTCAAGCAGCAAAAATGGCAGCTGGTTTAGGTGCTAACGTAACGATTATGGACGTTAACCTAAATCGCTTACGTCAACTAGACGATATCATGCCTCCAAACGTAAACACACAATACAGCAATGAATACAACATTCGTGAGGCTATCAAAACCGCAGATTTAGTAATTGGTGGTGTTTTAATCCCAGGCGCAAAAGCTCCTAAATTAATCACTCGTGATATGCTCCCCACCATGAGAAAAGGTGCAGTTATTGTTGACGTAGCTATCGACCAAGGAGGATGTTTTGAAACGTCAAAACCTACTACTCACGCAGAACCGGTTTACGAAGTTGACGGTGTAATGCACTATTGCGTAGCAAATATGCCAGGTGCAGTACCTTACACTTCAACATTGGCTTTAACAAACGCCACTCTACCCTACGCTATTCAATTAGCTAACAAAGGCTGGAAGAAAGCTTGTTCTGATAACAACGACTTGCGTTTAGGATTAAACGTTGTTAACGGAAAAGTAGTATATCAAGGCGTAAGTGAAGCATTTAATTTGCCTTACACCCCCGTAGAAGAAGTATTGGCTTAATTTCATCGAGGTGTTGAATTCAATACCTCCTGCAAATTATACTAAATCAACCAGTTAAACTAACTGTTTCACCCTGTGTGGTTAAACAACGTTTGAAAATGAACATAGTACATCACAAAATATATGGTGAGTCTAACCCAAATCCCGTGTACATCCTACACGGGATTTTTGGTATGTTAGACAATTGGCATTTAATCGCTAACGCGCTCTCCTCTGATTTTCAAGTCGTGACCCTCGATGCTAGAAATCATGGAAAATCATTTCACGATAACAACGCATCCTACCAAGCTATGGTGCAGGATATCGTTAATCTCATGTCGCATCTAAATCATTCGGAAATTACTCTCTTGGGACATTCAATGGGCGGCAAAACTGCCATGTTGTTCGCCGACATGTATCCCGAAAAATTAAAACAGCTTATCGTAGCAGACATTGCACCCAAAAAATACTTCCCCGGACATTTGGAATTCTTCAAAGCTTTTAAGGACATCGATTTTTCCCAAATCAATTCCCGAAAAGAAGCAGAATCTGCCTTTGAAATTTACGCACCTCAAATGTCAGTTCGACAGTTTTTACTCAAAAATTTAGAACCGAATTCTGATGGAGGATATAAATTAAAAATTAATATTCAGGCTATCGAAGATCACTATCTAGAAATCATCGATAAAATCAACTTACACAATACATTTACAAAATCGGTGGATTTTATTTTAGGAGAAAAAAGTGGCTATCTTAAAGAAGAAGACAAAAACTATATCGAAACCCATTTCCCAAGTGCCGAATACCATTGGGTGGAAGGAGCTGGACACTGGGTGCATGCCGATAACCCCAAACAGTTTTTAGAAATTCTTCTTGATGTCCTTAAAAAAGGGTAATTTGCAGAAAACTCGTTTAAACAGTACCCCATTACCTAAGATTCAAAGTTTTAAATTTCCTATATCAAAAAATCCGACTCCATGAATTCTCAAAGTTTCAGAGCCCTTATCGCCCGTAAAGAAATTTCAAAAAGAATCGCTTTGATAGGGATTTTGGCAAGTTGTTCCATTCAACTTTACAGTCAAAAAGTTAGTGCCCCAAGATGGTTTCTTTTACAAACATCGGCACAATATAATATAAACGGTGGAGATTGGAAATCGCGCTACCCCGCATTCACTTCAGTTCCATTGTCCTTTGAATATTTTCATCGTCATAAATTTATAGTGGGAGCCAATTATAACATCTATTTGGGTTCTCAAGTAAATGAAAACGGACTTTACGGCAATATGACCAATACCCAAAACGAACTATTGGACTTAAATGGTTATCCTGCGGTTGTTCGCACCTACATGAGGGGATTCCAGTCAGGTGTTCATGCCCTTAAAAGCTACCCTTTGAAGCCTGGTTCCAATTGGCATCTTCAGTTTGGCGGCGGATTAGGCTACTATCGAAGTTATACCAAATTTGTTTTCGATGAAGACCAAGTACCACAAATTGATGGAACTTACCAAACTGGCTACGATCGTTTGGCAGCTGGCTGGTATCTTCAAGAACAATTTCGAGTACAATACCTCAACAACGAATTGGTTTCTATTGGCTTTGGTGCACATTTCATGCAAGGCAGCTCTACCCATCTTCGTCCCTACGACTTTGCAACTCGAACTCCTGGCAATCAGCAATTTACCGACTATTCCTACGGTGCAAATCTATTCATCACCATTCCTATTCGCGTAGCAGAAACACTTCCTGAACCGGATTATTACGTCGAGTAACATGAGTTGGTTTTTTTACAACTTAGCCATACGGCTTATGCGTCCTTTTTTATTTTTCGGGGGACGTTTTTCCAGTAAGTTGCTCAAAATCAATCGGGGTCAACGAGAATGTAATCGGGACATTGAGAAATTGAATTTGATCAACCCCATTTGGATACATGCGGCATCATTGGGGGAATATGAAATGGCATTGCCATTGATTGAACAAATTCATTTACAGCAACCTGAGGTTCCATTTTTAATTAGCTTCTTTTCACCTTCGGGATACGAGAATGCCAAACTCCCAAAATACTGCCACAGAATTTACCTCGGTATTGATACGAAAACTCAAGCCAATAAATTTCTTGAAGCTTTAAAGCCACAAAAAGTCATATTCGTAAAATACGAAATTTGGTTAAACCATTTAATGGCTTGTCACAACAAAAACATTCCCGTTTTCTATTGGAATTTAATACTTCGCAAAGACCATTTTATCTTCTCCTGGTGGGCAAAATCTTGGTTATCCGTTTTAAAACAATGCTCTATTTTGTTTTGCCAAAATTCAACGACCCAAGAATTACTCATCTCAAGAAATTTCACCAATTGCATACAAACTGGTGATATTCGTTTCAATCGTGGAATTGAAATTCAAAATTTAGAATTACCATCCACGATTACCGAACACAGCAACGGGAAGTTAATGAATTGGTTGCAGTCGGGTTCAATTTTAATTCTAGGAAGCTCCTGGCCCGAGGAAGAGACTATGCTTGCAGAAGCTCTGCAAGAATCAGAATTCAAACAGCAAATAAATGCGAATCATAAAATCATCATCGTTCCGCATGATGTTTCGGCGAAACACATTCATAATTTACAACAGTGGTTCTCAGCATTTCAAACTCAATTATTTTCCGAACCGATTAATGGGGACTTTCAAATTCTCATAGTAGATCAAATAGGCGTATTATCGCGTTTGTATAGATTTGCAAAAGTGGCCTTCATCGGCGGTGGATTTAGCGGACAGCTGCACAACATTATTGAATCCGCGGCAGCCGGATGCTTTACATTCTATGGGCCAAATGCTAAAAAATTTCCAGAATCAGATCTTTTTGAAATATTGAATATTGGTAATAAAATTCACAACACGAATGAATTAGCCCGAAAACTTCTAGCACTTTGGGGCAATTCAATTCCTAACACTTCTGTTCTTCTCAATAAAGACTTCATTAAAAATCAAGTACAGCAACAAATGGCCAATATCCAACATTGTGTCGATTTGATTCTGAAGTAATACCCGATTCATCCATAAACCTGATTTAAACGAACTTCATTTTCTGCATACAGTATCCCCATGCATTTGTGACAAATTGACACACGCAGCTACATTTTGTCAGCAGAATTACCTCACTTCAGAATAAACATCCCCCGAAATCGGAAAAAATTTCAGTACTAACTGCACAAATTCAATGTGGCACGGATTTAGTGAATGCTTGTTCGTAAACTTGAAACAAAAAATAAATAATATGTCTGTTAACATTAAGCCATTGGCTGACCGCGTTCTGATAGAGCCGGTAGCCGCTGAACAAACCACTGCTTCTGGTATCATTATTCCCGACACTGCTAAAGAAAAGCCGCAGAAGGGCCAAGTTATCGCTGTAGGAAATGGGAAAGCGGATGAGCCCATGACCGTTAAAGTTGGGGATACCGTTTTATACGGGAAATACGCTGGAACAGAAATCAGTGTTGAAGGAAAAGATTATTTGATTATGCGTGAAAACGACATTTTAGCAATTATCTAATTTTCGTAAATAGATTAAAAAAGGAAAAAAATTATGGCAAAAAATATTGATTTTAACATTTCTGCTCGCGATGGCCTAAAAAGAGGTGTTGACGCTTTAGCAAACGCAGTTAAAGTTACTTTAGGTCCTAAAGGACGTAACGTAGTAATTGATAAAAAATTCGGTGCACCTCACGTTACTAAAGACGGTGTAACAGTTGCAAAAGAAATTGAATTAAGAGATCCAGTTGAAAACATGGGTGCTCAAATGTTGAAGGAAGTGGCTAGCAAAACAGCAGATATCGCTGGTGATGGTACTACTACTGCAACTGTATTGGCTCAAGCAATTGTAACTGCTGGCTTGAAAAATGTAGCTGCTGGTGCAAATCCAATGGATTTGAAACGCGGTATCGAAAAAGCAGTTAAAGTTGTTGTTACTAAATTAAAGGATATGGCTCACCCTGTTGGCGATGACAACAGCAAAATCCAGCAAGTGGCTACCATTTCAGCAAACAACGACCACAACATTGGTAGTTTAATCGCTGAAGCCATGAAAAAAGTGGGTAAAGATGGTGTAATTACAGTAGAAGAAGCAAAAGGAACTGAAACTACAGTGGATGTAGTAGAAGGTATGCAGTTTGATCGCGGTTATTTGAGTGCTTATTTCGTAACAAATACCGACAAAATGGAAGCGGATCTAGATAACGCGTACATTTTGATCTACGACAAAAAAATCAGCACCATGAAGGACTTGCTTCCTGTGTTGGAAAAAGTGGTACAAACTGGTAAACCATTGGTTATCATTGCTGAAGATATTGAAGGTGAAGCACTGGCTACTTTGGTAGTTAACAGAATCCGTGGATCGCTCAAAATTGCTGCAGTTAAAGCACCTGGCTTTGGTGATAGAAGAAAAGAAATGTTGCAAGACATTGCTATCTTGACTGGAGGAACCGTTATTTCTGAAGAACAAGGTAGAAAATTGGATGATGCTACATTAGCTGATCTAGGAACTGCTGAAAAAATTACCATTGATAAAGATAACACCACCATTGTTAATGGTGCTGGATCTAAAGAAGCGATTGAAGCGCGCATCAACCAAATTAAAGTACAAATTGAAAACACAACCAGCGATTACGACCGCGAAAAATTACAAGAGCGTTTGGCTAAGTTAGCAGGTGGTGTAGCCGTGTTGTACATTGGTGCTGCTACTGAAGTAGAAATGAAAGAGAAAAAAGACCGCGTTGACGATGCTTTGCATGCAACTCGTGCTGCAGTTGAAGAAGGAATCGTACCAGGTGGTGGAGTAAGCTTTATCCGTGCAATTTCTGCTTTGGATGGCCTGAAAGGCGAAAACGAAGATGAAACTACAGGTATCGCAATTGTTCGTCGCGCACTAGAAGAACCATTACGCCAAATCGTTGCTAATGCCGGTGGCGAAGGAAGTATTGTTGTTCAAAAAGTAATGGAAAGCAAAGATGATTTCGGTTACAATGCACGCACCGATCAATACGAAAACTTAATTTCTGCTGGTGTTATCGATCCTAAGAAAGTGTCACGCGTTGCTTTGGAAAACGCCGCTTCTATCGGTGGAATGATTTTAACTACAGAATGTGTAATTAGTGATATCAAGGAAGAGGAAAAAGGACATTCTCACGGAATGGACGGAATGGGTGGAATGGGCGGCATGATGTAATCTCTTAAGGAGAAACAGCATCCTTACATGGTAAAAATTCCTAAAATTCAATCTAGTTCGCCAACCTATTCTTGAATATTCAGAATTCAATAGGTTTAGTCAAACTGAACTTGATTCCAATTCCAAATAATAGAAAGAGTCGCTCCCTTGGGCGACTCTTTTTTTTAATCGCGTTCAATTCGCGTATCTTTGCAGTATGTCGCGAATATTGGGAATTGATTTCGGTCTAAAACGCATTGGATTAGCCGTTACCGATCCATTAAAAATGTTTGCTCAGCCGCTTGAAACGATTCAAGCAACCACTTTTCCTGACTGGTTAAAAAAATATACTACGTCTGAATCTTTAGAATGTATTGTTGTTGGCATGCCCGTAAACCTTACAGGCGAAGACACCGATGCCACTCAATATGTCAAGCAATTTATCGAATGGCTTAACAACAATTATCCTCAAATCCCAGTAGAAACTATTGATGAGCGATTTTCCAGTCACGATGCTCAACAACAGTTGCACACCATGGGATTGAAAAAAAATCAACGCAAAGAAAAAGGCGTGCTCGACACAGTTTCAGCCACACTTATACTCCAAACCTACTTACAAAAAATAGCATGATATTGCCCGTTTACGCATATGGCCAACCTGTCCTTAGAAAAAAAGGAAAAGAAATTGATGCCAATTACCCAGAATTGAAAAAGTTAATTGCCGACATGTTTGAAACCATGTATGAATCCAACGGAATAGGTTTGGCAGCACCCCAAATCGGAAAAGACATTCGACTTTTTATTGTGGATGGCTCTGAAATCGATGATATTCAACCTGAAGGATTCAAAGAGGTATTCATCAATGCAACTATAATGGAGGAATTTGGAGAAGAATGGGAATTTGAAGAAGGGTGCTTAAGCATACCAGATGTACGTGCAAACGTGAAACGAAAAGGCGAATTAACCATTCATTATTTCGATGAAAACTTCCAAGAACACACTAAAACTTTTGGAGGAATGGCAGCCCGAATTATTCAACATGAGTACGACCATATCGAAGGTATATTATTTACCGATCGAATCCCGCCATTGAAAAGAACCATGTTAAAACGCAGATTGGAATCCATTTCCAAAGGACGCACCAATGCGCATTATAAAATGAAGTTTGCACACCGCTAAAAAACGAGTGGCTAACTCATTAATTTACCTATATTTACTCCGATGAAATACTATTTCGGTATAATTCGTCCCATTAATCTCCTTTTAACTGCATTTACTCAAGTGCTGTTTTATTTGTCATCTTCAAGAATTCACCACGGATTGGCATGGTACGATTGGTCCAACATCCGAATTCCTGAAGCAATAACGACTACATTAGCTTCTATTTTTGTAGCCGCAGGCGGATATGTAATTAACGATGTTTTTGATATAGAAACTGACGCTATAAATCGTCCTCATAAACGAATTGCTGCGCGTCATATTTCATTAAAAACTGCACGTATTTATTACATTGTTCTAACCGCAATTGGAATTTTATTGGGATTTTTTACCGGTTTGGGGATGGGAATTCTGTGCATTGTTATAGCTGTGCTACTCTATTTTTACAGCAGCGACTTTAAAGGAGAATATATCATGGGCAACTTATTGGTTTCATTAATCGCAGGAATGGTGGTATATATTGCATCTAGAGGCGTTTACCAAGTCAGCAAAGCCTACTTTGCAGAATTTGCTAGTATCGCTTTTTTTGTCACCTTTGCACGTGAAATAATCAAAGACGTTGAAGATATTGAAGGCGATAAAGCTCAAGAATTTGAAACATTTGCCATTCAAAGTGGAGAGAGGAAATCAAAAATACTTGCAATCTTTTTCCTTATTTTAGCTATAACAACGCTCATTATGGTTGGATTCTTCGCTCAACAGGCCCTTTATTGGGCTTTCTTGGGATTATTTATCATTCCGCTCGTATCGTTTATCATTTACAAGATTATTAAAGCCTCTACTAAGAAAGATTACCGACATGTTTCCCACTGGCTAAAGCTTTCCATGTTTTTAGGATTATTGTCGTGCTTAGTGAGCTAAACTGTAAATCAAATCGCTTAGCCAATCCATAAATCAGTGAGAACCTGATTTAGTTCCAGTCCGCTTGATAAACATATACAGCACTTCTCTGTGTATTCGTCAACTAAATACCCGTAATGAAATAAGCTCCAATCGTAATGAGATAAGCGCCAATCACCCGAAAACTACAGTGTGTTCGGATGGCAATTCAAAAGCCGGAAAATAGTTATTTGTTTCATGAATTATTTGCACTCCAATCCTCAGCAACTTGTTCCAATTCTTGATACCACTCCTCACCCATTTTGCGAATCAAAGGTTCTTTTAAAAATCGAAAAACCGGCACCTTCAATTCCTCACCTGCTTTGCAGGCATCGGAACATATTTCCCAATTGTGATAATTTAGTGCAACATGGCTACCGTATTTCTTGGCTCGAATGGGATACAAATGACAACTTATGGGTTTTTTAAACTCAATTTCGCCTTGATTGTATGCTTGCTCTATAGTGCACTTGGCTATTCCTTTCTCATCGTAATTAACAAAAACACATTCGCCAGAGTCTTCGCATTGAGTAACCAATTCACCATCCCGTGGATCTCTCGCAAAAAAAGAAGTTTCTTCAATGAGTTTTAATGCTGATTCGCGCATGTAGGGCTTCACTTTTTCCATTACTTCTTCAATTGAATGTAATTCCTCATGAAGCAAAGGAGCACCGGCATCGCCTTGAACACAACAAGCCCCTTTACACTTATCTAACTGACAAACGAATTTCTTATCAAGGATATCCTCCGAAAGTAAAGCATTGCCAACTATGATCATCTTTTGAAATGGTTTAGTGGATGTAACAAATCCTTATAATCAATCTTTCCCTAGATATTTAGCATGACCTATGGTCTCCAAACGTTCAGCTTTTTCCAGCACTTCTGACTCCATTTGCTTTTTATAATCAATTACCTTTTGCGCCAAAGCTGAATTGGTAATACCAAGAATTTGAGCGGCTAAAATACCCGCATTCTTTGCTCCGTTGATTGCCACTGTAGCAACAGGAACACCTGGAGGCATTTGCACAATACTATACAAACTATCAATTCCACTCATATTGCTTGATTTTACGGGAACTCCGATTACCGGAAGATGTGTTAATGCAGCTACCATACCAGGCAAATGTGCTGCGCCACCTGCGCCTGCAATGATCACAGAAATACCATTTTCTGGAGCATGCTTTGCATATTCATACATACGATCTGGCGTACGATGAGCAGAGACAACCGTAACTTCAGTTTCTACGCCTAAAGCGGTAAGCATTTCTGCAGCATCTTTCATAACGGGTAGATCACTATCTGAACCCATGATAATTCCCACTTTACTCATTGTTTTTTCTATTTACGATTGCAAATGATACTTGTGAAATAATGATGTATATTATGTAAAATATAGGCAATGCATAGCGATAATTCACTACAAATAATCCCAACAACACAATTAACAAACCAATACGATATACATTCAACCCGTCTTCCTTATTGAATTTGAATGATAACATATCTAAATCAGATATCATCAAATAAGATGACAATAAAGGCATATACAACATCACATAGAAGTTGGTTAATACTTTATAAAAACTCCAATCCGCATTGGATTGTATCTGAGAGTAGCTCAAACCTTCAGCCAAAATACCATCAAAAAGAAGCACCCATGAAGCCAATGCCAATCCCGTTATTGGAGTGGGAATTCCTTTAAAATTTAATTTTTGATCCGTAGAAATATTGAATTTAGCCAAACGATATGCTGCAGCCAATGGGATTAATAACCAAACATATTGGTTAATACAAAAACCTGTTGGCGGACAAGCACCCGTGGTATCCATGAAGTTCTTCCAAATCAAACCTGGCAACACACCAAAAGTAACCAAATCAGCCAAACTATCAAGTTGCTTACCCATTTCACCATCAACTTTAAGTAAACGTGCAGTAAATCCATCAAAAAAATCTAGAACTCCTGCAATTCCCATCAGGATTAACGCATAAATAAGACTTTCTGAACCCATGTATGGATTATAATTCACTAGAAAATTAATTCCCAGTAATCCACATGCAAGATTTCCAAGTGTCAGTAAATTGGGTATTTCCCTAAACATTTCGCAAAGTTATTTAATTAAGTTTAATCGCGAATTCTAAAATTCACATTCAAGGAAGCCCCCCATCCATTAAATCCAGAATTCTTTCCAAAATCTGAATAAACTATTTGCGATTTATCAAAATAATAAATTCCATTCCACAAATTATTTGAGCTTCGAATCCGTAGTCCAATGTTAACAACCTTGTTTAAATGGTAGTTTAACTGAAATCTTCCGCCGGCGGTCCAAGTTGAATTTTGAACCACGGCACGGTCTTCAAAACGCGTATTGAAAAAATCAATCGATTTTGGCTGAAACAACAGCTGCTGTTCTTGATATGCCAATTCTGCACCCAATTGCAAATCCCATTTATCAAAATTCATCCGGTACCCTAAAAATGCTCCCATGTTCCATGCCCTATGAAATACACTTCCTGAAGTATCATCCAATAAAACACCTCCAAAACGCGGAACTAATGCTAAAGCATTGGGTGTATAGCTTCCAAAAAGTGTGTAAACAAAGTTTCTATTTTGAAAACCCAGTTCGTGTTGCATTCTCCATTTGGATGGATCCGACATGACTTTTCCTGATGCCAAAAAATGCGCATTTAACTGACCATAATCCAACTCCGTATATTCTAATCCCAACGGCATCAAAACAAAATCCCAACGATTGCTTCTACTCACATAATTGGGCTCCTCAAACTCCCCTTTGATTTCTTCTAAATCACTGTCCTTAGAATGATTTACCATTACAAAACGAAATTTGGTTTTCAATAATTTCAACTGACTATCTGAATCATTCAAATCATACAACAAAACTTTTTCACTCACCACTTTTTTTAAAGCCTTCACCTCTTTGTTCAACGCTTCATATTCAACATATTTATCGGTAGATATATCTTCTTCTTTGTTGCTATAAAAGATACCGATGGATACAATTGCATTACTATCATTTTTAAAATGCCGTTCATTCAATCGGTTAACCACTGAATGATAATCGTACCATCCGCAATCTTTATCTGAAAGGGAATAAACTATATGACATCTTCCGAACTGACCAAAAAACTTTTCCTGAGGATACTGATTCAATAATTTGGAAAGATTTCTAAACATATTCTCTTCTCTCCATGCATGCTGCAACGCTGAATTATCCAGTTGATTCCAAGTATTGCAATCATCTATATCTCTAAATAAGGATAAAAACTCTTTGTAATCTGACCCTAACCATTGCTTGTAATATTCTTCCTTGAACTTTACACTTTTAATAAAATCAATTAATGCAACATCGGTGTATGCTTCCACAGAAGCTACTATTTCGGCTGCACTTGTATCCGTGGCATAAATTTCTTCATCGTACGACTTAGACCCCGTTAAATAGGATTTTGTACCCGACAATCTTTCGCTTTGGCTTTCCCAATTGCTCCAACGATTATCAAAACTGTTTTGAACGTATTGATTGAAATCGAACACGTCCTGCAAAATTTCTATCGGTATAGTCTTTCCCGACTTTTTTGACCACGATTTCAAAAATTCATACATCCGATCGGCAGATAAATCTTCAAATCGTTCCACATCTACCCCATGAATTTTGATACGATCTTCGGGTTTTAACTTTTGATTCCAATCATGCAGCAAATAGAAGATTTTCATATATCTGGGGGAAGATACACTCTGCAAATACCGCAATGCTTGTGAGTCATTATCGCAAATAAAGCGCTGCATATAGTGAGCTCTACTTGGACTCATTTCTATAATGTAATTGCGATAACCCGCATTTTCATATAAAGCTCGCATCATGGTGTATTCCATAAGGGAATTAAACGCCACTTGATAATGGTTTTCACCGGTTAAAACAATACGAGCCTTTCGGGCTTCTGGGAAAATTTCTTTCAATGCCTCATTGTTAATGTAATCTTCTGAATTCAAGTTAAAAACATGCGCTTTAGGTATAACTTGGGCTTTCACAGAAACAAACATCCCTGATATCCCCAAAAACAAAAAAAGAAATTTTTCAATAATCTATTTGTAAAAATTCTGTTTGCTTTCATGTGATTGTAAATATGTTTTAATGTCATACTGCGACGATTAATTTTGATTCAATAAAATACCTGCAGAAACGGAGGCGTAGAAACTACTTAACGAAAAACGATCCGATGAATTAATGAACTGATCTCTGTATTGCCAACGACGATCCGAAAAATCCCATTGATAACCACCGTGAATTTTTACATACAGATATTTTAACTTCAACTTGGACTCGATGAACAAACCATATACAAATGATTTATTTTCGATCACTTCGGTACGCTTTGAATTATAAATCACAGTTCCGGTTGCCGATTGAGGCATCACGATTCTCTGTACAAAATGACCATAGGTTCCACCAGAACCAATTTCATAATATCGACGTTTAAATATTCCGCCACTGGAAAATCCAAGGTACCTCGAAGTATATTCAGCTGGCGATTTTAATTCGTCACTCAATCCTGAAACCAAGCCATTATTAACGTGATACGAAAACCCAGTCATGGTATTATCTGGCGTTAACCACGCTTCAAAACCAATTGCACTTAATTGATTTATCGACGCAATTCCATAGGTATTCAACGTTTTATTGATGGTAGAATTCAACGCATTTTGACTTTTAAATAACTGCATATACGATACACCAACTCCCCATTGAGTTTGACGACGATAGCGTGTTGAAGCAGTATGTTCATCGTAATCATTATACGATTCATCTCCGCGATCAAAATCTTCAATATTCATTGCGGTGTCATTCATGGCTGTGTCAACTATTGTGGAATCTGCAAGTTCGATGCTATCTACTAAAACCATTTCAGATGGGTCTTTTACTTCCCAACCACGGCTAAAACGGTATCCATTTATATTGTATTCCTCAACTGCTTTTACATTTTTTGAAGCATCAAATACATCAAAATCCTGCCAACGCAATTTCAAATTAGAGG